>SBGQ01000136.1 GCA_006226965.1 bacterium
TCAATAAATTTTAATAGAAATAAGAATATTTTAAGACAAATCTATCTTTTAACTTAAAGAAAAAGGGCAAAAATGGGTCATTTTGTAATAATTACAGGCTCAAGTTCTGGTATTGGCAAATCGCTTGCTAAAGTATGTGCAAAAAATAAACGTAATCTAATTTTAGTTGCTCGAAGAATTGATGAATTAAATTTGTTAGCCACTGAATTAATTGACACCTACTCTGTAAAAGTAATTTGTATAAGTTCTGATTTAACCGTTTCATCTGAAAGAGAAAAACTATTTGAAACGATTGAGGGGCTTAATGTTACGATTGATATATGTATAAATAATGCAGGAATTGGCTTAAACGGCGCTTTTGTAAATTCCGATTGGAAAAAATTAAATCAATTGATGGCTTTAAATATGGAAGCGCTCGTTCATGTGAGCAAATTTTATCTTTATATTGCCCAAAAACAAGGTTACGGACATTTAGTACAGATTGCATCAACAGCTTCTTTTTTTGCAGGCCCATATATGGCGGTTTATTATGCGAGTAAAGCTTTTGTTTTGTCTTTTTCAAAAGGTCTAAAAGCTGAATTAGCTTCCACTCCTATTCATTTATCAGTTGTGTGTCCGGGTCCGACTAAAACTGAGTTTCAACATGTTGCTGGAATGGATACAAGTATTTTATTTACCAAAACCGGAAATGCTGTACAAACAGCCGATGAAGTTGCACTTTATGCTTTTAGAAAAATTCTAGCGAAAAAATTTTTGATTATTCCCGGTGCACTAAACAGGCTTAGTGTCAGATTTTCAGCGTTTACTCCAACATTTTTTTCAAATTGGATAATAATGAAGCTCCATCATTGATTTTTTTTTTGCATATAGCTATCCAAGTATTTAATTTATCAGACAAATTAGTCTGATTAAAATATGGTATTATCAAAAGCTTGTACTTATGGAATCTTAGCAACCCTTTATGTTGCTAAAGAAAACAAAGAATTTGTACCTATTCGCGAATTGAGCGACGAGTTGCACATCTCTTTCCACTTTTTGACAAAAATATTGCAACAGTTAACAGCACAAGGTCTATTAATTTCATTAAAAGGTCCTAAAGGCGGTGTTAAATTAGCTAAAGACCCTGCAACGATTACCTATTATGATGTAATTCGGGCAATCGATGGTGACGAAGTATTTACTGAGTGTGTTCTTGGTCTTCCCGGTTGCGGACACGAAGCTCCTTGTCCAATCCACGAATTTTGGTCACCTACACGTGATTTATTAAAAACAACTTTTGTAAGCCAAAGCTTGGAAGAATCTGCGTATCAAATTAATGAGTTAAAATTGCGCTTAAGCTTAGGCCACTGGAATTTAGAAGAAGAATAAACGCTTATCTTCTATACAAAAAAAGCAGGCTTAACCTGCTTTTTTTGTTTTAACACTTCATTTTTTACCATCGGTATTCAATTCTAACAAAAAAATTATCGTATCGTTCGCCGCCTTTAACCCGATGAAAATCATTATCCAAATCGAGTCCATACCCCACTCGAATTTTTGCTCTGGGTTGAAATTGATATCCGACATTTAAGATTAACCTATTATTATTGGAATTAAATGCATACGGATAAACTTCTAAAAGCGGATCATATCCTCGCGGTGTAACTTCATCTTCAATTTTATTTGGCAAATCTATAGAACGCTTTCTTAAATCCAGTAAATGTTCTATTCCAAATAAAAACCCTTTGTAATCCGGATGAACGGATATTCTGTTATGAATATAAACTCTCGTTTCTTTATTCAAGAACTTCTTATCAACTTCTGCTAGTAATAAATAACGCCCAGCTGATTGTATCTCTTGAAAATCAACCATCCACAACCAAGAATCCCACGTAATTTGAGAGGCATTCGCAATAATGTAAAAACCTTTTTGGAATTCAATTTGCTCATTAGAATAACTAGGATTCAATTCAAGGCTATCTCTATCGGATGTTGAATACATATATTTGGCAATAGAACCCACTGTATAGTTTTCAAACTTGTATTCAAGTAATCCACCGGCAAACCAATTTTGAAAATTGTATTTGTATTGATCTAATGGCTCTAATGCTGATTTTATTTCTGATTTTGCTTCTGTCTGATAGGTTGCAAACAGCTCGGCTCGGTAACGTTTCCCTGGTGGCGTAACAGCTGAAACATGTAGCATAAACGGCGCTTGTTTATATCTTCTTATCGTATCTGGAAAAGCATATGGAATACCAACATTAGAATTAACCATATTATTCATGTAGTCAGCTGCTGTAAATTCCAGCTTTATTAAACCAATTTGTTCATTCCCATATTGTGCAAATGCCGTAGCATCCAAATCATCTTGTCTGGAGCCTAAGCTATGTCTAACGCCTGCTGAAAGCATTGAGTTAATTTCATAGGAATAGGCCACATTCATATACATGCGTGATAAAACAGGAGAACGCTCCATATAAGACCAAACCTTAATAGAATGTTTGGGGATAAGTTGAACGTTTAATTGTAGTTCTGAAGCGGTATAAAAATCTACATCATTATAATCTCCCGTAACAAAACGAACTGCATTCGGGCTACGATAAAACAAATAGTCATCTGAGTATGTCGGATTAAAACTCATCATATTCATCTGAAATTCGTCTTCTTTTCGATTGGTATATTGATACATCCAACCGCGATCAGTCACTAAACCGTAAGGACTATTTGAGCGATCGAAAAGCATCATTTCAGATTGTGAGGCCCAGCCCATTAACGTAGCATGCTGATAATTACCGGTCAAAGTCCAATTTGCATCAGGTGGCACAACAGCTCTTTGCGCCCAAACTTGATAAACCAAAACCAATTGCACAACAAGAACTTGTGCGATTTTTAATACATTGGTTTTGGAAAAAATCATGATAAAAACTTTCTTTCTTTTTGCAGTTGCTTATCGGAACAGCACAGGCTCAAATTAAATCGAAATCACAAATATTTAGCGATTTCATCATTTTAAACGTTGTCTGAAAATCTGATTAGGTGTAGCGATAATAAGTTGCGTATTGACAATCTGAATATCATGAACCTTCTTTCCTTTTAAATCAGGCGATAATCTCTGTTCCAACAGAACTTCTCTTCCATCAAGACTACTGATAACCAACGAGTTACCACGAATAACTATCTTTTTTGATTGATTGATACCCAGCCAATCAAGAGGTGAATCTACTTTTAAAAAGTTTTCATACTTACCTAAAAGTGAAAACGTATAAAGAATCGTTTCTTTAGTATTTGAAAGAACTAAACCTTTTTCGGTGACCCATAAGCGTGAGTTTTCATTAACCCTACATTCATTAGGCAATAAAGCAGTAGTTCGAAACAATCCGTTTTCATCAAATAAAAACAATTTCTGCGATTGAGAATCTAAAACCCAAATTTCCCCTGTTCCCAAAGAAACTGCCTGAACCGGATTCCATCCATTCATTAATCGGGCATTTTTTGATGTAATCTCACCTAAAAACTGCAAATTTCGATCATATTGAACTACTCGTTGATTTCCCGAATCCGTAACTAATAACTTAAATCCGGCGCCAAGATGCAAATCGTTAGGATTATCAAAACGATTCGTTCCAAAACCAACAGCACCGACAGAAAACTCAAATTCTCCTGAATCTAGTTTATACCGAGAAAGTGTTGACTTCTCACTATCTAATACAAAAACAAAGCCCTGCGGGGAAACCTGCAAGGCTTTAATATTTGAAAACGTATCGGAATATACATTCTGCTGTGCTCGAACCGGATTGAGACCCAAAAGCATCATAAACCCGATAAGAACAGCTGTTAATTTCATATTCGTTTTAATCCTTTTTGCCCAATATCGTTTCTATAATAGATATTATCAAACGATATTTTTTTTACGATTTCATAAGCGTTATTGATGGCACTATTCAAAGTATCGCCTTTTCCAAGAACGTTAAGTACGCGTCCGCCATTGGTAAATATCAAACCTTCGAATTCTTTAGTTCCTGAATGAAAAACCACACTTTCTTCCGACAGAGTTTCTAAACCGTGAATCTGTTTTCCTTTTTCATAGAACTCAGGATATCCATCCGATGCTAAAACAACACTGCAATGGAAGCCATTATAAAACAAAGGTTTATATTGGCTCAACGTACCATTCGCTGCATGTACTATCATTTCAGCAAAATCCGATTCCAATTGCGGCAAAATTACCTGACACTCAGGATCGCCAAAACGGCAATTAAACTCAACTACACGTGAATAATCGTCTTTAATCATTAAACCTACATAAAGAACACCAACATACGGATGTCCTTTCGCTTGCATTCCCTTTAACATAGGTTCAACAATCTCTGTTTTAACTTGATTTAAGACATGATTGGATACTACAGGCGCCGGTGTATAAGCTCCCATTCCACCTGTATTTAATCCTGTATCTCCATCGCCGATACGTTTATGATCTTGTGCCGGAGTGAGTAAAACATAATTGAGTCCGTCACATACAGCAAATACTGAAGCTTCTTCCCCATCCATGAATTCTTCGATAACCAATTTAGTCGCAGCGGCGGCTAGGGCTTTATCGGCTTGAATATAATCTAATCGGCCAATCGCATCTTCTTTGGTTTCACAAATAAAAACGCCTTTTCCGGCAGCCAATCCATCCGCTTTTAATACAATCGGTGTTTGTGCTTTTTCACGGATATACGTTTTAATTGCCGAATGATCAGAAAAATCAAAACTTTGATAGGCAGCAGTCGGAACTCCGAATTCTTCCATCAAGTTTTTAGCAAATTCTTTACTTCCTTCCAATTGAGCACCGTATTTATCCGGGCCAAAAACAGCAATTCCCATGGAACGTAAATCATCAGCTATTCCGTTTACTAGAGGTAACTCCGGCCCGACAACAACCACATCTACTTCATGCGTTTTTGCAGTTTGAATGATTGCGGCATGGTCGTTCAAATCTAATTGAACATTGATACCGCATTGTGCTGTACCTGGATTCCCGGGAGCTGTAATCACTTCTGCCGTTTTTGGCGATTTAGCCAAAGCCCAAGAAATGGCATGTTCTCTGCCACCACTTCCGAGCACTAAAAAACGATAACCCGGCATGATTATGATAACTTTTCAGCTGCGTTTACAATAGCTAAAAATGAATCGGCTTTTAAACTTGCGCCACCAATCAAACCGCCATCCACATCTTTTTTAGCTAATAATTCGTCTGCATTTTCCGGTTTCATACTTCCGCCGTAAAGAATGCGGACTTGTTCAGCTGTATCAGAACCATACGCATCAGTTAAAATTCCACGAATAACAGCGTGCATTTCCTGTGCTTGTTCCGGTGATGCGGTTTCACCAGTTCCGATTGCCCAAACAGGTTCGTAAGCAATCACAACTTTTGAGATCTCTTCTTTGCTGATGCCATCAATCAAAGCTTTAACTTGATTGCTTACAACTTCAATGTGTTTTCCTTCTTTGCGCTGTGCTAAAACTTCACCCACACAAGGAATAGGTGTTAGACCAACTGCTAATGCTTTTTTTGTTTTTTTGTTGATGAAAGCATCCGTTTCACCGAAATATTCACGACGTTCAGAGTGACCTAAAATCACATATCCGGCACCAGCTTCTTGTACCATTTCCGCGCTGACTTCACCAGTAAACGCTCCGGAAGATTCGGTGTACATGTTTTGAACACCAACACCAATTGAGCTACCTTTTAAACTTGCCACAACACTTGCGATTGTCAAAGCAGGCGGACAAACTACAATTTCAACTTTGGATGAAGTGTTTTTTTCTTTGATAGCAGTTGCTAACTCAGCTCCGGCTTTAGGGCTAAGATTCATTTTCCAGTTTCCGGCAATAAAATATGTTCTCATGGTTGTATCTGTTTTTGAATTAAGAATATGGAGAGTATTTAATCAAATTTATGTACCTACAGGTTGACTATATAACTCTCCGATTACATCGTTACGAATTCGGTTTTTCTTCTTTTTGAATTTCTTTCAGAAAATCGTTTACTAATCGGTCAAACTGTTGCGGATAGTATTTTCTGACGATATTCCCGTTTTTATCCACTAAAAATCGTGTCGGCACTTCAATCACATTCAACGAATCCATCAAGGTGAGTTCATCAAAACGATGTGCTTGAGTAAAAATCCAATCCGGTTTTACTTCTTCCAAGAACGCATCAATGGTAACTTGCGGATCTAAAGGAACTGTAACCCACTTTAAACCATAGTTTTTATACATCTGATACACTGTATTTATTTGAAATACCTGAGATTGATAGTTCCTGTCAGAAAGCCCCGCAATTTCAAACACAAAATAAGAACCTGCGAAATTGGCATTACTGATTGAGTCTTTTCCTGCAGCTAATTTAAATTCCGGCATTGGATTACCCGGAGCTAAACGTTTTGTTTCAATTGAGAAATATTTTGCCCAGGATTCTGCTCCTTTTACGGTTTCAAATAATCTTTTATGCTCTTGAATTTTCGCATAAGCTTCTTCGTAGTGATTTGAATCCGCTAACAATTCCACTTGGTTACGAATAATTTGTAAGGCTTGTGGCTGAGTTTCAGCACTTCTGCGAATGCCGTCTAAATACACAATTGCGGCATTTAAACCGGATAAACGAGCAGTTGCATCACCGGCTGCTCTAGCTAGAGCAATGCGCAGATTCGATTTTACATCAATCGACTCATATCGCTTAATCAATAGAGAATCGTTCCATTCAATCAATAATTTCATGCTTTCAACTACGGCTTGGTCGGCGGCAATTGTTCCTGGGAATTTATCCTGCACCGACCAATATAAATCTGACCAATTGGTTAAAACGGTACTTAATGTATCATTAGAAAGTTTTCCGGCATTAGCAAATGCAGCTACTCTTCCAAAGTTTTTACGAACTCGATTAAAGGTGTCTTGTGCATTGTATTCATACGATTTAATCATTACTGTTTGTCCATAAGCAGGCAATTCAGCTTTTATAAATAAGCTGTCTTTATCAGATAAAATAAGAGAAGACGATGCTAGTGTTTTACCGTTTCTGCTTATATAAACCGGATACAAACCTTTTGAATCGAACTCAACAGTTGAAGCAAACTTCCCAAGACTATCTGTAACTGCATAAAAAACAGTATCAGCTTTTTGGGTTGAATCCCTTTTAATAACTAAGAATCCGATTCCGCCAAAGTTTCCGGATGTATCAATACTATCCGCTACAGTAATTGTAGCAGAGATAAATGCTTTTTGTTTTTTATCTGAGGAACAGGCATACACACTTAAAATTACAAGAGCCAGAACAATGAGTTTTTTCATAAAAATGAATAATAATGATGTAGATTTAAACAGTTGGGTACAGTTGGATAATTTGAATTGAAATCGGAAATCTTAATACCATTATAAAATGTTCCGATTTCATTTTTTTCTTTGATGTTATCCTAAACGAGATTCCATCAAGTCGCGAACCAATTGCGGATTCGCTTTTCCGCCGGATTTTTTCATTACCTGACCGATAAACATACCCATTAAGCCCACTTTTCCTGATTTGTATTCAGCAACTTTATCTGGGAATGCAGCCAAAACCTCATCGATAATCGGCTCTAAAAATCCGGTATCCGATACCTGAATCAAATTCAATCGTTTTGCAATGTCTTCCGCAGTTTCATCGGAAGTAAGCAATTCGTTAAATATGGTCTGCATGGCTGATGACGAAATTTGGCTGGAATCTTTCATCGCAATCAATTTACCTAAACGCTCCGGCGCCAAAGTAAACTCACGGATATCTATTGATTGCTCGTTTAACACGCGGCGAACCTCAGTCGTAATTACGTTTGCAACAGATTTTGGCTCGTTATGTACGGTTAGAACCGCTTCGTAATAATCTGCCACATAACGGGTTTCGGTTAGAACGTGCGCATCAAACTCACTGAGATTCAATTCGTTACGGAAACGTTCGCGGCGAACATGCGGCAATTCCGGCAATTCAGCTTTAATTTCTGCTAAAAACTCAGGTGTTACCACTACCGGCGGAATATCCGGCTCAGGAAAATAACGATAATCGTGTGCCTGTTCTTTCGAACGCATTGGTCTGGTTACCAATTTGTTCGAATCCCATAACATAGTTTGCTGTATGATTTTCTTACCTGCACGAATTTCTTGTTCCTGCATTTGTATTTCGAAATTAATCGCACGCTCCACATTACGGAAGGAGTTCATGTTTTTAAGCTCACGACGAGTTCCGAATTTTTCTTGACCTCTTGGGCGTATAGAAACGTTTGCATCGCAACGCAATGAACCTTCTTCCATGTTACCGTCACAAATCTCTAAATACTGAACTATTTGTTTGATTTTTGTGAGATAAGCATAGGCTTCCGCAGCGGTACGAATATCCGGCTCAGAAACGATTTCAATAAGCGGTGTTCCGGCACGGTTTAAATCCACCAATGTATTGTATGGGTCTTGGTCGTGAATCGACTTTCCCGCATCTTCTTCCATGTGAATTCGGGTAATGCCGATTCGTTTGGTTGAACCGTCTTCCAATTCGATATCAATGTATCCGCCATAACAAATGGGAGTTTCATACTGTGAAATCTGATACCCTTTTGGCAGATCCGGATAGAAATAGTTTTTGCGTGCAAAAATGGACTTTTCGGCAATTTTACAGTTGGTTGCCAAACCCATTTTGATAATAAAACGAACTAAATTCTCATTTAAAACGGGTAATGTTCCCGGGTGACCCAAACAAAGCGGAGTAATATTTGTGTTTGGCAGGGCTCCAAACTCGGTTGAAACTGGTGCAAAAGCTTTACTTTGAGTTAGAAGTTGTGCGTGAACTTCAAGTCCGATAACAGGATCAAAAACGGTATCCTCAGTAATCATGAAATACTTTTTTCGGTTGATATTTTTTGAATTTCGGGGCTAAATGTAAGAAGAAATTGGTTGTTGATTGGGCTTGGATTTGGGTAAAAAACGTATTTCACTAAAATGTATACCCTAGATTAAATTGAATACCACGCGGCACATATGGTAACACATCCGTTACACGAAAATAAGTTGCAACTTTCAAATAAACATGTGATGAATAGTAAACTTTATACCCTATATCTGTTCTCAATAAATAAAATTTATCATTATTCCATTTGTTTAATACTCGATTACTCTTATACCACCATTCAGGACCAAAATCTAAAGTTATCCATCTAGCTAGATTTTCATATTGATATTGAATACCTAAAGATGGGAAGTAACTATAGAATGTTGCTTCATTATTACCCGCAAAAGTATAAACTTGTTGATTAATAAAAAATGAAAGCCCTTGTCGCTTTTTTCCGAAAAGTGCATTGAGATTAAGTCCTGTTGTAAAACCAATCTCGAATAATAATATGTTTTCTAATCCCAGATGTACACCAACGTCCACTATCCCATTTTTGATTGAATCTTTCGCAAAAATACGTTCTCTATTTTTCCTTTCAATCTCTTTATTTTCGATGGATATCTTAATTGAATCTGCTGTATCGATTATATGTTGATGTTGAATTTCTGCTTTTGACTTTAATTTTTCTACTATCGAATCGGGAAGTGAGTAAAAACCTGCTTTTAGGAATGATACTTTTGCATCAAAATCATCACTTAAAACGGCAATTGTATCCAATTTACCCTCTGTGTAATAGTTATCAATAAATGCAAAATTTGAATTGAGCTTCCCAGCTTCATGTTTCATTTTTGAATAAGTATCGGCTTTTAAAAAGAAAAACATGATAGATAAATATGATGTTGCTATACTCTTCTCACCAACTTTTGATGAGTCGGAAACATATTTTTTCAAGTCTTTATTTAATGTGAAATGAAAATTTTGTGCCATTATTATCTCTGAAAACAACAAGATAGCTGCAATACTAACAATTAGCTTCATACTTAAAATATCGTTAAAAAAAATTTACTGTCATTCTAGATGCTCCATCAAATACAGATTAACTTAGAAAATGATGTTCTTTGAACGCAAAATTAGTAAAGGTTTACAATCTTTATTCAGATTTCTAAACAGCATATATTATATATGTGAACTCCATTCAGAAATTCATATTTGTTCACCAATTTTTTGTGATTTATTTTTGACAATATGAATACAAGCGCAATTGATTACTACGAAGACGAAGACTTTTCACATCAGGATTTCACTAAAACTTCTTTTACAAAAGCTGAATACGTTAACTGTTCGTTTTCCAATTGCAACTTTTTAGAGGTCGACATTTCCCACTCTACGTTTATTGATTGCACATTCTCATCCTGTAATCTTAGCTTAGCCCGAATAGTAGGCTGCTCTTTTCAGGATGTTAAATTTGTAAGCTGTAAAATGCTTGGTTTGCATTTCGAACACTGCAATAAATTAGGATTAGTGTTTACCTGCGAGGAATGTGTACTGAATAACGCTGTGTTTTATCAGACCAAAATCAGAAAAAATAGTTTTATTAAATGTGATTTAAGCGAGTGTGATTTCACAGAATGTGATGCAGCTCAAGTAGTTTTTCAAGAGTGTAATTTCTTAGACGCTCGATTCGATCGAACAAATTTAGAGCAAAGCAACTTCGCCAGTTCGTATCAATTTCAGATTCATCCTGAAGTAAATAAAATTAAAAACGCCAGTTTCCCTGAATCTGAATTGCGCGGTTTATTAGCTCATTATCAGATTAAGATTATCTGAACCTTCACGAATTCTTTGCGTCTCAAACCAAACGAATTAAGTATTTTGCAGCCATATTTTTGAGGATTACGGAGTTAGATTATGAATACGGAACCATTCGACCCGAAAACAGAGGTTACAGAACACGCATTTAAAATTCCTGAGCATATTTTAGGATTACCACTTGCAACACCTAAACGCAGATTAGCAGCTCTTTTAATAGACTTAGCGTTTGTAGGCGCAATGAGTCAACTTGGAGCATTAACTCTTTCGGGGTTAATCGGAGTTTTAGGGTATCGTAAAATCAGAAATAAATCAAAAGAAAAAGGATTTGATAAGTTCAAAAATCGATTTATAGCAGGCTTAGCCGGATTAGGCTTTTTTGTATTGAGCATCAGTATTATCAGTGCCTTCGAGAAAGATGACTCTTCGATTTCTATGAGTCCAAAAATTGCTGTGAATAATGAACTGCAAGATATTGACTGGTCTCAATTAAAGAGTTTGGAAAATCTCAAGAAAATGGACAGTACTAAAAGTTTTAAATTGGACGAATTGATACAGGATTTAGAAAAGCTGGCTCAGCCTAGTGTTTCGAAAGAATTTTCTCATGCCGATTCTTCTTTTAATACTGCACTTCTTTCCGATTATTTAAGAAGTATTCAAACCCAATCTTACGAAGAAGCCGATTCTTTGCGTCCGCTTGTCGCAAAACTTATAGCTAAACCTGAATTCGATTCATACAAAAAAAGAATCCGAAATCTGACTTCAAAATCAACAAAACAAGCTAAAAAAATCGAAGAGTTACAGGACAAGGTGGATAACCCCAGTTTTGTAACCAATATCTATGCATTAGCTAACGATTTTGGTTTAGCAATTGGCTGGAGTGGGTTGTACTTTGTTTTTGCATTGGCTTGGTTTAAAGGTCAAACTTTAGGAAAACGTTTGCTCAAATTGAGAGTCATTCGATTAAACGGAAAACCTATTACAGTTTGGCTTGCGTTTGAGCGCTTAGGAGGTTATGCAGCCGGATTGGCGACAGGGTTATTAGGATTTGCGCAGATTTATTGGGACCCTAACCGACAAGCGATTCATGATAAAATTGCAAGTACAGTTGTAGTTCACGAAAAAGAAAAAACAGAATAAATCCAGATTTCTCTGCTATTTAGTTATTGAAATAAATTCAATTATATTGACGGCGAGGAAATCTTAACCTAAATAGGAGCTTATGAAAATCAAATCGTTGATTGCTTTTTGCAGTTTGGGAGTAGTTGTATTTGCAGCTTGTAAATCGTCAGAAAAAATGGCAGAACCGATGGTACAAACGGTTTCTTATGAACGTGATATTAAACCGATAATGCAACGAAGTTGTGCGCCCTGTCACTTCCCGGAAAAAGGAAGAAAAAAGCATTTAGATACGTATGAAGCGGTAAGTGCAAACATTTCAGAAATTATTTACATGGTTTCATTGCCAGCTGATAATGAAAAATTCATGCCCTTTGAAGGCAAAAAACAAGCCTTAAGTGAAACTGAAATAGAGATGTTTAAGCTTTGGAAAAAAGAAGGCAAAGGGAAATAAAATCTTAATAAAATCAGGCTGATTACAGTTTTATAATCAGCCTTTTGTTCTGTTTATATGTTATCGAACGAAACACTTTTTACCATTCTCTCTTACATTCCCGGCCCATTTTGGCTGATGATTCTATTTGTTCCGAAAAACAAAAAAGCCATGCTTGCCGTGGATGTTTTTCTCTTTTTGATGAGTGCATTGTTTGTTGTACAAACTATTCCTGTACTCTCAGAGCTTTTCCCGATTCTGGCTCAGCCCGATTTCCCAAAAATGTATGCTTTCCTGAGTTCAGAAAAAGGTGTTTTAGGGTCTTGGAATCACATGATTTTATCCGATGTCTGGATTGGTCGCTGGGTTGCGCAAGATAGTTTACAGTTTGAAAAAAGCTTGATTATTCGTCTGATTATTATCCCTGTAATTTTATTCTTTGGCCCGTTTGGCCTGTTTTTTTATCTCCTTTTCAGGATGATAAAAAAAAGAAGTATTTCATTTAATGATTAATCATATCGATAAATACTTGCATATCAGTCTCAACAAACTGTTAGATTCTTTTTATCAATTTACAAGCAATCTTAGATTATGAAATTAAATGGTTCTGTCTTAGTTCTCTCATTGTTCACCATAGCTTTTTGTGGAAAACAGAAACCTGAAACAAATCCACAGAAACCTTTAAGCCTAACAATAGCTGACAGCATTACAATTATTGCTCAGAAAACATTGGGCGGTACGTTAATGAAACAGATAGCTGATGGCGGAGCAATGGTTGCTCTTGATTTTTGTAATCATCAAGCCATACCAATTACTGATTCTGTTGCCAATTTTTACCAAGTCAATATTCAGAGAATAGCAGAGAAAAACAGAAATCCTAAAAACGGTTTTTCATCAGAATTAGATAAAGAAGTTTGGGAATCCTATTTAACAGGTAAGGAAACAGGCATGGTAAAAAAAATCGATCCCAATGGAAATACTATTTTCTATAAGCCCATCAGAATAGGCATGGAAACCTGCCTGAATTGCCACGGAGATGCCAACCAAATTAAACCGGATGTTCTAACTAAACTTACAGAATTGTACCCTAACGATAAGGCAACAGGATTTAAAATGAATGATTTAAGAGGTCTATGGAAAATCACGAACCTTAAACCTTAAATCTTAAATCTTAAACCAGTTTACACATACCATTGCTGAGTGATACAATGTATTGAGCCTTGCCCGAATACTAAATCGGAACAAGGAATACCCACAATTTTACGCCCAGGGAAAAAGCCTTCAAATTGTTCACGAACCTGTTCATCATAACGTTTATCATAAAACGGCAATAATACCACGTCATTTGCGATATAGAAATTTGCATAACTAGCCGGAACAAATTCACTTCCGTCTACAGTTGTTCCTTCAATTTTTGTAGTTGGCATCGGAATAGTAACTATATCAAACGGATTACCTTCCAAATTGCGGGCATCTTTTAAAATCTGCAAGTTTTCGTGTAGAGCGCGGTAATTCACATCATTTTCGTCATCTGTAATCATGGTCATAATGGTATTACGATTCACAAATCGACTCAAATCGTCGATATGTCCGTCTGTATCATCACCGGCAAGACCGTCTTTTAACCAGATAACTTTTTTTAGACCTAAAAACTCTTTTAAGATATCTTCAATTTGTTGCTTATTCAAATGGGGATTACGTGTTGGAGTTAACAGAACAGATTCTGTTGTTAATATAATACCTTCACCGTTTACATCAATCGAACCCCCTTCTAAGATAATTCCGGGCTCAAAGGTTTTAATTCCAAACTCTTTGGCAACATATTCAGGAATGGCATTATCATCGTTAAACGGAGGATATTTCCCGCCCCACGCATTGTATCCCCAGTTAGTAATAGCAAACTCATTTTTATCATTCTGAACAAAAATTGGACCGCAATCTCTAGCCCAAACATCATTTGTCTTTTTTAAATGGAATTGAACGGCACCCTCTTTTATTCCGCGTTCTTTTAGTAAGCCAGTTACGTAGTTTTTTGTTTTTGCATCGTTTACAAACAAATGAACCTGATCGAAACCTACCATTGCTTGAATGATATCCAAATAGACTTTATGAACTCTTGGAAGGCGTTCTCCCGGCCAAGTATCAGGGTTATTCGGCCAATGTAATTCTGTTCCTGAATGTCTTGTCCATTCAGCCGGCATAAAATAGTTGCGATGGGTAGATGTAGTCATGCTAAAGATGTTTATTACTTTAAAATCGGGGCGCAAAAATACAAATAATTGTAAGCTGATTAATGCATGATTTCATGAAATAAACATATTCTAGAATTGAAGTCCGATTCTCACTTTAAAACAAAAAAGCCCCGCTGAATAACTCAACAGGGCTTTATTTTAGCTTCTACGAAACTGGGACCTCTTTATATTCTTTCAGAAATTTTTCGGCCATTTCTACATTTTCTTTTGAACCGATAAAAATCGGACATCTCTGATGGATATCCGTCGGCTTAACTTCCAAAATTCGCTTGAGTCCGTCTGATGCCTTTCCGCCGGCTTGCTCAATTATAAATGCCAGTGGATTACATTCATACATTAAACGAAGTTTTCCATTCGGGTAACTTTTACTTCGCGGATATATGAAAATTCCGCCTTTTAATAAAATTCGATGTACATCAGCTACCATAGAACCTATATATCGCGCTGAATAGGGACGCATGGTCTCTTTATCCTCCTCCTGACAGTACTTCACGTATTTCTTTAGACCCTGCTCCCAAGAGTTGTAAGAGCCTTCGTTAATGGAGTAAAACGGCCCCATTTTAGGAATTTTTACGTCTTGGTCGGCAAGGAAAAACTCACCGATACTTGGGTCTAATGTAAAAGTAGAAACTCCAAGTCCGGTAGTGTATGCCAACATCGTACTTGAACCGTAAATCACATAACCGGCAGCAACTTGGGATAATCCATCCTGAATGGCATCATCAATGGTCGGGTAATCGGCTCGATGCGATTTGCGTACATAAACAGAAAAAATAGTACCGATTGAAACGTTTACATCAATATTTGATGAACCGTCGAGCGGATCGGTGTACACAATATATTTTCCGGAAGAGGATTTTAAGCGAATAATTCCGTCGCTTTCCTCAGAAATAATCATACATACATTATTGGAGCGGCTTAGTGCAGAAATCATCTGCTCATTGGAAAAAACATCTAATTTTTTTACCCGCTCACCATGAACATTTTCGGAACCTTCAAAACCTAAAATATTCGTGATTCCCGCTTTATTGACCTCTCTGGATATGATTTTTGCTGCCAAACCGATATCTCTTAGTAATTGAGATAATTCACCCGTAGCACCGGGAAATCGATTTTGAGCTGAAATAATAAATTCTTCCAGCGTTATCAGGCGTTCATTTTTTTGATTCATGTGTAAACTTGGTTAACAGATGCCCAAATTTACGCAAAAAAGCGCTTTCACCGACTAGTGATATTTGCTTGAATCACAAATACTTTTGATTAAAATCTTATAAGAGATAAGAACGAACAATTGAACTCGGCAAAATAGCTAATTTCTCTTTGGTTGATAAAAACACACGCTTTTTTAACACCTTATATTCGCATTGCTCTACTTTATCCAGAATACGTGCATAATTATAACGAGCTAACCAAACAGGCAAACGGGAATCTCGATCTAGCATCGCAATACCCTTCTCTGCTGATTTATAATATTCTCGAGCTCTGTCAACTTGAAATTTGAGCAACTGCCGAATTTCAGGCGTAACTATTCCGACCCGCAAATCAGTTTCTGTTACACCAAAGGCATCCATTTCATCTTGCGGCAAATAAATTCGATTCCGTTCTAAATCTTCACCTACATCCCGAATAATATTTGTCAACTGCATGGCAATGCCTAAATCGACTGCATATTTCAATGCTTCCGGTGATGAATAACCAAAGATTTCGGAAGTCATAAGCCCTACAACGGAAGCCACTTTGTATGAATAATCGTATAGTTCGTCGAAATTCTTGTAGCGATTTTTGTACAAATCCATGTAAACACCGTCAATTAACAGCAATACATGTTCTTTTTTTATCTGATAAGTTTGAAGCGCGTGAGCAATAGCTCTAAAAATCTTATTCGTAGCATAACCTGTATCAAAGGTTACTTTTACTTGCTCACGAATAACATCTAGTCGTTGCTGAATTTCATTCAAATCCAGTTTTCTGTTTACCTGTAAGTCAATTGCTTCATCAACGGTATCGTCTATAAAACGGCAAAGTGCATAAACAGCAAATATGGCTCGCTGTTTTTTATTGGGCAGAAAGCGTGTTGCCAAATAAAATGTTTTAGCATGTTCACGGGTGATGTTACGACAAAACGTATATGCTTCTTGCAAGTTTTCATCACCAACTTCTGTAATAACAGAGGTATGTAAACTGGTTCTTTCGTAAAAGGGTCGGAACGTGAAGTCTTTTGTTAATTCCATCGCAATGCTCGTTTAATAAATTATTAACCCTTAAAAGCAAGTTTGCTCTGAAAGCGTTCCCAATTTGATGATTTTTTTACTAATTTACTTCAATAAAATTTTTTAACAAGATTAATGGCAAGTGCTTACAAGGAACGGGGCAAACCATGAGTAAAAAGATAACCATCTATGATGTGGCTCAGCAAGCGGGTGTGGCAATTTCAACCGTTTCCCGTGTTTTAAATAAATCACCCTACGTATCAGACGACACGAAAGACAAAGTTTTAAAAGCAATTAAGGAGTTACAATTTCGTCCGCAGGTAAATGCCCGAAAATTAGCTAGTAAAGAAGCACAGACTTTATCAATCGCAGTTCCAACTTTTACTACTCCATTTTTTAACGAAATTCTCAAAGGTGTTAAAGATGAATTGAATCATCTCGATTTAGATTTCATCATCTACAATTTAGGTTCACAAAATTCAAAAGCGAACCTTTTAAAATTCTTAGATCGCGGAACACCTGATGCTTTCATGATTTTTTCGATAGAAATCGACGAAGAAATTGATGAAATCTTAAAATCGCTAAACATTCCGATTATTCTCGTAGATACCAAACATGCTGATTATGATTATTTCTATTGGGATAATTTTAAAGGCGGCTACTTGGCCGGACAGCATTTGGCAAGACAAGGTTTTTTAAATATCGGTCTGATTAATTCGATGGTAAACTCAGGTTTTATTAAAGAGCGTGAACGCGGTTTTATGCAAGCCATGTACGACTATAAAATTAAAATTCCTGCAAATAACATTGTTTCTGGTATCACTAAAAAACACTCCGGATTTAGTGAAGAAGCTGGTTATGAAGCCGTTCAGATTTTAAGTAAACAAACTGATAAAATGCCGGAAGCGTTATTTTGTGCAAACGACACGATTGCAATTGGTGCCTTACATGCTATTGAAGAACTGAATTTAAAAGTACCAGATGATATTGCATTAGTTGGCTACGATAATATTAAAATTTCGCATTTTGTCGGGCTTTCTACTATAGACCAAAAGATGTACGAAGTAGGAATGAATGCTGTAAAACGCCTTTCAGAACGTATTCGCAGAAAAGAACTTCCTTTGGAACAGCGAATTATTGATCCTGAATTGATTAAAAGGAAATCAACCAACAAAAAAATCCTTTAATTTTCATTCATGGAAAATTTAGATTTTAATAACTGCATAACCCGTACAAACTGTGCGGGTTTTTCTGTTTACAGGGGCAAAGTTCGCGACGTTTACACTATTAATGAACAAAAATTAGCCATTGTAGCATCAGATAGAATTTCAGCCTTTGATCATATACTGAAAGAAGCGATTCCTTATAAAGGACAAATTCTTAATTCACTTGCCGCATATTTTTTTGAACACGTTAAAGACATAGTTCCGATTCACATTTTAGATATTCCACATCCGAATATCACCATCGGAAAAAAATGTACCCCTATTGAAATTGAAGTAGTGATTCGCGGTTATCTAACCGGTCACGCATGGAGAACCTATAAAAGTGGCTTGCGCGAACTTTGCGGAGTTAAGCTGCCTGAAGGTCTAAAAGAAAACGAACGCTTCACTTCCCCCATTTTAACCCCTGCCACAAAAGCAAAAGAAGGTCACGACGAAGATATTTCAGAAGTTGACTTATTAGAACGTGGCATAGTTGCACCCGAAATTTGGGAACAGGTTCGTTCATATGCTTTTAAACTTTTCGAAAGAGGCTCCAAATTAGCTGAAGAACGCGGATTATTATTAGTTGATACCAAATATGAGTTTGGTTTGTACAATGGCGAAGTCACCTTAATTGATGAAGTTCACACCGCTGATTCTTCTCGTTATTTTTATAAAGATGATTACGAACACACTTTTCCGAAAGGTGAAAAACCAAAACAGCTTTCCAAAGAGTTTGTTCGTGAGTGGTTGATGGACAATGGTTTCCAAGGAAAAGACGGTCAGGTTTTACCTTCTATGCCGGAATCCTTTCGTGAAGAAGTTTACACCAGATATAAATCTCTGTACGAAACTCTAACGGGTAAAAAATTTACCCCGGTTTCCACAAAAGACTTTGATATAACTCTTGAAAATGTTCTAAAACAACAAACTGGCGATAATTTTTAATTTTTTTTTGATTAAAATCGGCGTTTAGTTGACTTAATGAACATTTTACTCGTTTTTACAAGATTATTTGCAACATATCACTTGTGTTATGCGTAGTGGATGCGTAGCTTCATAGACGACACAACATAACACGACACACTATTAGAAAACCCTTCTAATGTAACTACCCTAAGCCTGACCCGCTTGGGGTTTTCTTTTTTTATGAAGCGATGTTTTGCAATACTATTCGTATTCGACACCCTCTTACTGTAATTGCTCCGAAAGCTGAATAAAAAATCGGAAATCTTTTTGCTCTATTTTCTCGAGAATAGCTTCTTTAATAGTTTTCTCAAGTTCATGAGATTTTATTAAATCTGTAAGAGAATCAAAATCCATTAAATCTATAGCATCAATTAATAACCGTTTAGTCTTACTATCGAGTTTTAATAATGCAGCATGTACGCTTACAACTAAATCTTCAGGCTCTGTTTTCACATGAGCAGATTCTAATTTTACCGCTTTACTATCTAATTCAACCACTCTTCTTAAAATTTGAATTAAATCAATGTCTTTAAATGGTTTGTGTAAAAAGCCATGAAAACCTAATGATTCGAGTTCGTGCTTAAACTCTTCGAATCCTCCTGCAGAAACAGCAATAACAGGTAATTCAGGTTGTAATTCTTTAATCTTTTTAAATGCGGATTTCCCGTCCATCACAGGCATATAAATATCCAGCATAATCACATCGAATACATGTTGCTGAACTTGTTTGACTGCTTCAAGACCATTTTCAGCCTTAATTACATCGAAACCAAAATGAATGAGATAGTCACTCATAAGTTCTCTGTTCTCGAATTTATCATCCACGACTAAAGCTCTCAAGCCGGTTTTCACCTTAAATTTCTGAACTAAATCAGCTGAATCAACCGGGGAAATACTATTTGTCTTGTTTGAAACTTCTGATAAAGGCAACTCAAGTGTAAATATCGATCCACTACCAACTTTTGAAATAACGGAGATGCTTCCGCCCAACAAATCTGCCATACCTTTCACAATAGATAAGCCCAAACCTGTACCATCGCTGTAACTTGTATTTACTTGTTTAAACGGATCAAATATTTGTTTTAATTGACTTTCCGGAATTCCAACACCTGTGTCAATTACTTCAAAAATCAATTTTTTCTTAACAAAATTAGCACTTAATCTAATAGTTACTGAACCTTCACCCGTGTATTTAATTCCATTACCAATCAAGTTGATTAAAATCTGACGTAACTTTTTTTGATCAGTCACAATGAACTTGGGTACATATTCATCAATGTAAGTCTCGTAGAGCAATTTTTTTCTCTGAGACTGAACCTGAAATAAGTTTTCCATCTCATTGATTAACTCAATTACATCCACCGTTTCTAAATAGATATCCATTTTACCGGACTCAATTTTTGAAAGATCTAAAATGTCATTAATCATTAATAACAGGTGTTCACCGCTGGAATAAATTGTATTCAAATATTTTTTTTGTTGTGAAACGTCCGTTTTTTGTCGTACCAATAAACTCGCAAAACCCATGATGGCATTTAATGGAGTGCGTAATTCATGGCTCATATTTGCAAGAAAAATTGATTTTGCTGCATTCGCTTTTTCAGCATTATTTTTTGCTTTAAGCAGCTCCACTTCTGTTTGAATACGACTTGTAATATCTATACAAATACCTATTACTTCACTCACTTTTCCATGTCGACCCAAAACAGGTAATAGCCTCGCATCAAAAATCTTATCCTCAACTTGAAGCGTTAATACTTGTTCACTTCCGTTTTGGCAAGCGATTAACTCCGGGGAATCAGAAAACGCGGGGAATATCTGATTTACATGTTTGGGTTTAATACCCGTTTTTTCAATGAATTCATCAGCACTTTTACCCGAAAACAAGGTGAAATTAAGCTGATTATCAATCGCAAAAAGAATAATCGGTGAGCTATTCAACACTAATTGCAGTCGATATTCAGTTTGGTATAATAATCGACTAATGCGAAGCTCATTTTTTGAACTCTTCCAATAATTTTGAGCAAACCAAAGAATCAGCGCTGTAACTAAAGCATATAGAAGTTTCATATACCAACGCAGATACCAAATCGGTAACACAGAAAAGCTCAACACATTACTATTGCTTATTCCGTGCCCACGGTTAATTGCCCGAAATTCAATGGTATAATCTCCGACTTCAAAATTTCTGAGTGTAATACTATTTTCCTGTGAAAATGACGACCATTTTTGATGATTTAACCTGTATTGATAAAACGTTTTGCTTTGCGGATAGATGTAGGAGATGAATTCAAATTCTATATCCTGGCTCACATCAACATCTTGAATAAATACCGGACGAATATATTCCTGCAAACCGCCGATTTTTACTTTTTGAACATATGGTGCCGGCGTTTGGCGACTCGTAAAATGTGTAGCTTTTTGAAACGATAAGCCATCATTTGTACCTACAAATAATCGACCCATATTATCCACAATCAGACTTCTGTAGTTTATTGATAAGGACTTTAATCCGTCTTTTTCTTCATATTTCAAAAGCTGTCCGTCCCTCAACAAAAAGAGTCCGTTTTCTGCGCCAATCCAAACTCCTTCTTCCGTATCAACTGCTATACTTTTTATTAAATAATTCGGGAAGTCGTCAAATCCCTTTTCTTTTTTTACTGTCCCATTCTTATAGGTATATACGCCATAACTACTTGCCAACCAAATACTTCCCGTATTATCGACATCCATTTGATGCACTGAAAAATCCAATTCTTCCGGCGAAGTTAATTCCTGTTGTGCCGTAAGGTTTTCAAAGCGATTATTTATTTCATCAAACCTAAATAAATATGCGGTAGTCGATGTTCCACTTGCATAAATGTAACCGTCTTTACCTTCTACGATGTCCAAAGGTCTGGATGTCAATCCTTGTGACTCTCCAAAAAATTCAATTGAATCATCCTGTTTTAAAACATAAATCCCATTGAGTTCGCCAACATTTATCCAAATTCTACCTTTAGAATCTGCTTGCATATTAAAAATTGATGGGTTGTGAATTTGGTTACCGCTTGAAACCTTTAAAGAGCGCTTTTTATTGGCTTTTCCGGCCTCAACAATATGTAATTCTCCATTCGAATCACCCACAATCACCCTATTTCTTACTTTTGTAACAGACAGAACTACATCGGAATCAACCTTGATTTGTCTTATTTGAACCTGTTCTGATTCATTAAAATGAATTTCCCAAGCTTTGTTATTGATAACTGCATAAACTGTTGAATCTGATTTTGACAAAAACTGCACATAGGGAAAGTCTGTCTGGGCATTAATTGTTTGAAATACAGTTTCTTCAATCATGTACAAGCCATAATCCGTTGCGACCCATAAGTTTTGATCGCCGTCTTCATAAACGGTATTCGATGCAGGAATGGATTCTATTTCTATCTGTTTAAAATCGCTTATGAAACCCGTTTTAGACAACAGGACTTTTCCATCACGATAAAACGCCAACAATTCACCGCTCGTTTTTTGAAATACAGTAGTTATATATCCCTTAATCGGCGTAGTTGAAACGTTTACTTTTTGCTTGTGGATACTCAACGTTTTTAAACCAAGGTTGGTCGCAACCAAAAACTCATTTTCACTGAGTTTAATTATACTGTTTACAAACTCGTTCGTGCGTTTTTGCTCATGTATCACCTGAAAATCACCTGAAATATCATTAAACAAAAACACATCCATTTTTTGATTAATCAAAACAAAATCATGGGTAGAATGATCGTTTTCAAATAAATAGTAAGGATTTACATAACTGCTTGTTATATATTTTTCAGGTACTGTATAATGTGTGAGCTTTCCATTCTCTTCTTTGGCAATACCTCTGTATTCGATATACCATTTCCGATTTTTGGTATCCTCTAATATTCGTTTAGGAAAATTGACAGAGGTTTCAGATTCAAGAGTATCACTTTGAAACAACTTTCTGGTCTCAAATCTCCCGCTTTTAATTTCAATTTGATGAATACCGTTATCTGACAAGATTTGCAGAGTTTGGTCACCATTCCTGTAGATATGTTTCATATAACTTACAGGAACTCCTTTTACTTGCTTAAAGGTGTAACCGTCGAATGTAACAACGCCTTGGTCGGTACCAACCCAAATAAGTCCGTTATAATCTTGGGTTACAGACTTTGTGAATAAGGTGGGTAAACCTTGGTCGATACCATACTTGGTAATACTATAGTTTTGTGCATTAATAGTATTAATGGCAAAAAATAAACCAACTACACATACACAAAGCCTAATCATATGTTTATTTCACTTACCAAGTAGCTATGCGTAAGCTATCTTTTTGTTCTTGAACCTTCTGAATTAACGATTTCTTGTAATCAAATCCAAACGAAGCACCTTCCCACTCTCCATACATCGGATTGGGGATAATGATGAACCGTTTTCCAAATTCGTTTCGGAATTTTTCAACTTCACTTTTTCGTATAGTATTTGTTTTCTTTTGAAAAACTTCATCAAAATCTCCGAGATTATCACCGATAAGAAGAACAATATCATGCGTTTCAGAGACTACATTTCGGCGTTCCGTTTTATCACTTGTTTTAGATTTCGTTATAACATGTTGTTCATCAGCAAAAGGAATTCCCTTTTTTTTAAGGTTTGAAATGGTTGCAGCTTTTTCTGCATCGCTTCTGTTTGTGATGTAAAAAGGCTCAAAACCCAACTCTACCGCCTTTAATAAAAACTCTTTTGCACCCGGTAAAATATTAGCCTCTTCTAAACTCACCCATTCTGACCATCCTTTTGGGTAGGTAACTCGATTTGCAGCAACTGCAGCCTGATAGGGTGAGTTATCCATAACCGTTTCATCTAAATCTAACACTACGGCTAACTTTTTTGTATGAGGTTCAGCTTTTATTTCAGAAAGACGATAGGTGGCTATATTATATGCTTGGATATACAAGGCTTGTGCCTCAGCACTTTGCTGATACCAAAATACAGCTTTAAAATCAGGGTGAAATGCGTCTTTTTTAGGGGTTTTTCCTGTATTTTCCTGAGCAGATACAGAATTTATTATGGATACAGTAATGAGCAATAACCAAACAAATCGTCTAGTAAGTCTATTCATTTTAAGCCTCTTTTTATTTTCATGCAGTTCTAAACCGGAAATGACCGGAATTAAAGTTGAACACGGTAAAATAACCATTTCCAGCGCGGATTCGTTACGTCCGGGACTTAATTTTATAAAATTTGATGGTTTAGCTAATCCATTATCTGTTGAGATTACTCAAAACGGCACTACAATCCCGTTAAACTGGCGCGGAAACCAATTAACATTCCCATTATTGGATGAATCTGATCCGGTAATTCGCATAAATAACGAAGAAGTCCTACTTCCTTTCTCAGATATCGGAAAACTTTCGTTACAGTCAGATTCCACCTGGGTAGCAGTTCACACTCCACGAATTGGCAAATACAAAGACAATTCGCTCACTTTTACTGTTTACACCTTGCAAGACAGCCATTGGAAAAAATTCGATAAAGCTATTCGTTTTCAACCTTGGATGAATATGGGCAACGGTTATGGACACGGCTCTCAATACAACACACAGCCTGTTTTAGTAGATACACTAGGCACACTTTTGCAAAGAGGTACCGTGATGTTTTCTATGCCGGGCAGATGGGAACTACGTTTCTTTGTTAATGGCGACACACTTGCCGGAGCCGTTCAGGTTTTTAATTAATTGATTTTTAACGTTTTAGTAAAACATATTGACGAAAACATTTTCGCCGTTTATGATTTAAACTGAATCTAGATGTTCCTATCTGTGGTACATCATATTCCAAGTTTTTTGAGCATTTTTTTATTGGTGAATATCAAAATCCCCATCAACAATGCCCACTGTACAACACAGCTTGCAACGGAATACGGATCAAACGGATTGTACCACGTATCGGGAGAAAACTCGACAGCGCTTCTAAACATCCACCAACCCAATAATACGATTGCTTCAATCGGTATGATGAACTGAATAAGCCAATCCCACCATTTGCCTAATGTATCGGAAGTATGTTCAGAATAAATTTTTTCTGTTCGAAAACTTAAAACGTCGTGTTTTATAATAACAAATGCGATGAATGCACCGGAAATCATCAATCCGAGTCCCCAAACAAAGTCTTGGTTAGCAAAGAACGTTAAATTACTCGCTGATGGAATTCCGGCTAAAAAACCAACAACCGTAACAGCGATTACTGCTTTTTTGCGATCAATACCAACGTCTTTACCCATCGTTGTTGCCAGTTCAACCATAGAAATCAAAGAACTGAATGCAGCAAAACTTAATCCTAGAAAAAAGAGAACTGCGAAAACTGAACCGCCGGGCATCTGTAAAAACAATTGTGGCATCCAAATAAACGTTAAACCTGTCGATGCCGGACCCGAATCTTTCATTACTGATAAGATTTCCGCTTGTGGGTAATGTGCTCCTAAAATGGAAAATACCGTTGAGAAGATGATAATAGCGGCAATCATAGAAACCACATTATTCCCGATTCCGGTCTGAAAAGCAGAAGTTGTTATTGAATCTGATTTTTGCATATATATCGCATAGGTCAGTATTAAACCCCAGCCGGCTCCAGTATCCCACGCATTCTGTGTTAATGCTTCGAGCCAAATTCCCGGATTTTTGAGTGTAGCCCAATCCGGTGTAAATAAATATCGTACACCCTCCCAACTATCCGGCAAAGTAAGAGCGCGACCTAATGAAACGAGTAAAATGAGTATCAAAACCGGAATCAACACTTTATTAACTTTTTCGATGGATTTGATTCCTCTCATAACCACGAGTCCGCTTCCTAACATCGCAAGGAAATGAAACACTACAGGTAAACCTGAAGATTGGAATCCATCCCAAAGAGCTTTAGACTCGACTAAATTACTTGGCAATGGAAATAGTAAAGCCTGACCAAAGTAATACATACACCAACCTGTAACCACGCTGTAATAAAACATGATGGCAATGGCAACAAACCCGACAAAAGAACCCATCCAAGCAAATTTATTACCGATTTGAAGTGCAAAAGCTGATGCTAAACTTCTTCTGCTACTTTTTCCGATTGCGTATTCAGCGATAATAAGCGGAACAGACCACATAAAGAGAAAAATCACCCAAGCAAATAAAAAAGCGCCGGCACCGTCAGCCCCGGCATTTTGTGAAGCAATACGGGGAAATCTCCAAATATTCCCTGTACCGATTGCAATCCCTAATACACTTAAAATTAAGCCCCATCGGCTCGAAAACTGTTCTTTCATGTATGTAAACCTACTCGTTAGACAGGCTGAATGTAGGCTTTTTTTGCGTTTTTCAGAATGGAATACTTAACCCATTCGGCTGGTAAATTCCAATTTCTCGAACGCTTTTAGTCTGATGTCTTTATCAGACAATTGAATCCATCCGTCTTTTTCGAATGATTTAAGCAGTTTTACGGTGCTTTCTGTACTCATTCCTGCGAATTCTGCAATGTCTTTTCTGCTGAGTAATTGAAATACTGAATCACCTTTATTTGAAATCGAATGCAAATACAATAAAGCTTCTGCTAATCGCCCGTTCATTTGCTTTTTCAGAACTGATTGCAGTTTTTCAAACAAATCAGTTTGTTGTTCGCACTGCTTTTGAAATAAACGTAAACCGAAATCTCCGTTTTGTTTGATAAGGCCGCTCATAACTGATTTCTCAATCAAAAAAGCTTTGCAATCTGTTAAGGCTACCGTTGAATACGCATACTGGGTTTTCGTAAAAATGGCAGATAGCCCGATGAAATCACCTGGTTCTACGATTTTCGTATTAAAATTTTTGCTTTCGTCTAATTCAACGTGCTGCTTGGCTAATCCATCCACCAAAAACAAAACATATGACGCAAAAGCTCCTTGTTTCGTTAAATTCTCTCCTTTTCTAAACCACAATTGCGTTTTACCTGATTGAATTGTTTGAATCTCAGCAGGACTTAATTGCTGAAAACAAGGTAAATCCAATTCACATAAATAGTCGTTATCTGCTTCTGTAAGTGTTTTCATGGTTCAAAAAGATAAAGAAACGTGATTCATAAATCATTTAAGTATTCTCGTTTTATCAAAATCTACATCAAGAAAAAAATTGAGCTATCTCAACTCCATCTCGGATTTATTCGGAGTCAAAACTCTTTTATTTAGTCCGGCATCATTTTAAGTTTACTCCAAGAAAACAAACCCTCAACTTTAAAGACAAACGTCATGTTATACACTAATTTAAACCATATTGAATCCGCAGCTCAGCACGCAAAAATTTTAGAACAAAACGAAAATGTAATGGTTATCTGCGGACGCATGGGACCAATGTGTATTCCTGTTTACGGTATCGCTGAAGAATTAGAAGAAGAATATACTAACGTAAAATTCTTCGACATGGAATTCGACAATCCTGAAGCGTATGTAATTCGTAACCTTCCTGAAGTTCGTGGTTTTATGGGCATTCCATTCACCATTTATTACAAAAACGGCAAAGTAGTTAAAGCTACTTCAAGCATTCAATCGATGGGACAAGTACGTGCCATTTTAGACGAACAATTCGGACAACCTGTAGAAGCTTAATTCCATGAGCAACAACCATTTTGATGCCATCATTTTGGGTGGCGGGCCTGCCGGATTATCGGCAGGCATTTATTTATCCCGCGCTCGGGTAAACACACTCATTCTCAACGAAGGTACTATTGGCGGACAAATGGTACTCACTCATGAAATTGCGAATTATCCCGGAGTTGAACACATCAGCGGATATGCTTTATCGAATATCATGAAAAATCAGGCAAAAGAATTTGGTTGTACCATTAAAGCAAATCTGCAAATTGATGAGTTAATGCTCGACAGTGATACAAAGACTGTACGATTAAAAGACGGACGTGAATTTACAAGCGATGCTGTTATCCTTTCCCCCGGCGGACGCTCCAGAACATTAGGTGTTCCCGGTGAAGCACAACTCAAAGGCAAAGGCATCTCTTATTGTGCAACTTGTGACGGAGATTTCTTTACAGACAAAGAAATAATCGTTGTCGGCGGTGGAAATTCAGCACTAGAAGAAGCTGTTTCACTCACAAAATACGCGAGTAAAGTTACCATTGTGCATCAATTCGACCATTTCCAGGCATTTGAACATGCCGTAGAAGAAGCCAAAAATCATCCTAAAATTGATTTCATCATGGAATCGACCATTAGTGAGTTTTACGGTGATGAAAAATTGCAAGCCGTTGATATTAAACATATTCCCAGCGGTAAAATCGAACGAAGACTTATCGACGGCGTTTTCATTTTTATAGGATATGTCCCGAATACTGAAACGCTCGAAGGTAAAATTGCGCTAAACAAATGGGGAGAAATACTTGTTGATGCTGATATGAAAACGAATATCGAAGGTGTTTATGCAGCCGGTGACAGTATTGCAAAAAGGTATCGCCAAGTAACAACTGCCGTTTCCGACGGTACGATTGCTGCCTTAGCTTCTTCTCATTTTCTGAATGAAAAAAAGAAGCGACCCAAAGAAGAACTTATTGTGTGATGGTTACGATTCCAAAGGATACTCAGCGAAATGAGTATCCTTTTTTTATGTAAACTCTTTCAAAGCTAGTTACTTAAGACAAGTAATAGTTAAGTATTTTATTCAAATAAATCCACATTCATTTTCATTAAATAATTATTAATTATAACTATTTGCTTTGCGAAAGTATTTTATTTATGATAAACTACACTTTTATCTTAAACTAGTATGTCCTTAAGCAAAAGAATCGGTCTTATTATCTCCGTTGCGGTTGTATCTGTCACACTTATAGCCATCACCGTTACCTATACCCTATCAAAAGAAAATCGCCAAGAATCATTAAAGGTTGAAATGTCCACCATTTTAGATCAATCTTTAAAAGTTCTTAAACAAACAGAAGCCTTGCATCAAGAAGGGGCAATCAACTTAAAAAAACTGGCAGATGAGGCTAAATCTGCTAAGGTTAACACCATTGAAGAACTTCGGAAACTCCCTGTTTACAAAGCTATTCCGGTTGTTATGGCGTGGACATCAGCAACAGATGCAGCGCACAAATAAGGCTTTGAGTTTTACACGCCTGCTAGCCCGGGCTTAGTTCCACGAAACAAAGAAAATGCGCCAAAAGAAGAACATTTAGCCGCGTTTAATGCTTTTAAAGACGGTTCTGATGAATATTTTGCAACCATCCGAAACGGAAAAGCACTTATGCTTGCACGTTCATTAAAAGCATCAGATGGATGTTTGAGTTGCCACGGAAATCCGGAGAACAGCCCCAGCGGCGACGGACGCGATATCTTTGGTTACGAAATGGAGGGCATCAAAAAAAATGCCGTTCGCGGTGCTTTTGTTATCGTTGCACCATTTGAAGACGATGCAGTTCTAGAAGCCACCATCAACCGAACTCTAATTGCAGCCGGAATCACACTTATTGTGATTATTTTCTTGAGTTCATTTTATTTGAGGAGATTCGTTTTTAGTCCGATTGAAGAAGTTATTGACCAACTCCACTCCTCTGCATCTGTTAATAAAACA
The DNA here is from genome assembly GCA_006226965.1 of bacterium. Classification (GTDB taxonomy): domain Bacteria; phylum Bacteroidota; class Rhodothermia; order Balneolales; family M1805; genus M1805. Next base: position 29,459 of record SBGQ01000136.1, read on the forward strand.
ATCAGCGAAGAGATTACAAGTTCATCAAAGCAACTTACACAGCACGTGGGGGAAGTGAATAATTCCTTGCAACTTGCCAGCAGCTCCATTGAGTTGCTTAACAAAGAAATGGAATCACACCATCAGTTTATTTATTCCACAAAATCGGTTTTTCAGGATACACATGTAAATGCCGAGCGTGCCGGAAAAGAAGTGAATGAAATGTCTGATGTTATTCGGGATATGAGTACTTCAGGAAATGAATTAAAAAATCTGCTTAAAACAATTTCTGAAATTGCTTTTCAAACAAATTTATTAGCATTAAACGCTGCCGTTGAAGCTGCAAGAGCCGGCAGTTTCGGAACAGGCTTTGCCGTTGTAGCGGAAGAAGTACGGCATTTGGCTAACAGAGCTACAGAAGTTGCTAAACGCTCGGCAGATACCATTGAACAAACAATTGCGAAACAAGAACTAGGTTTGCAATTAGATGAAAAAATTCAGAGTTCTTTAGGTTCAATTTTGAAAGACGTAAACCAGCTTGAGATTACTTTACAAGAAATGTCCGGTTCCAGCAGTCTTCAAAAAAATGAAATTTCATCGATTAGTAAAGCCATGGAAGGCATTGATTTAGTAATGCAAAATAACCTTAATCGCTCACAACATTCGTTTGAAATGGTGAACAATATGCACCACCAAATTGACACGTTAACAGGTGCTGTGGATGTGTTAGAAGAAAATATTTACGGGCAAAAAAAAGCCTGAATTAATCAGGCTTCCGGAATAGGTCCGCGGAAATTCATCGGGAATTCTGGTCGGTCTTTAGCGTTAATTGGACCAAACTGATCTTCGAACTTTCGCACATTATCTTGTAGAGCATTCATTAAACGTTTTGCGTGATCTGGTGTAAGTATCATTCGTTTTACGACACGAGCTTTCGGCACACCAGGCATCACCGCAATAAAATCGAGCACAAACTCTGATGGCGAATGTGTAATCATTGCCAAGTTGGCGTATGTACCGTTGGCTTCTTGTTCGGTTAGTTCAATTTCGAGTTGTTGGGGTTGTTTTGGATCTTGATTCATCGATTTATCTGTTTATTGTTTTTAATTCTCGTTCGCTGAGATAGCGTTTATCAAATCGCTTTTGGTGAGGATTTGAAAATCTCCACCTCCTAATTTCACTAATACAGCCTGCGTTTGTTTGTTCAGCATTTTAGAAATTTGATCTAAGCGAACTTCACTGGTTACTTCAGGGAATGGTTCATTCATCACCGAAGAAACCGTTTTGTTTTTTGCTGCCGGATCGCTGATTAATTGATTTAAAATCAAACCTTCATTAATGCTTCCGACCTGCTTTTCACCGTCAAAAACAGGTAATTGTGAAATATCGGTTTCATTCATTTTGTTGATGGCATCCTGTAAAGAATCGGTCGGTCTCAATTTGGCAAGACTAGAAGTTTTACCACGTAAATCCAGAATTTCATTCGCCATGAGTGCCGTTGCATCGTCCATATACCCATTCTGACGCATCCACTCATCATTATAAATCTTTGACGTGTAACGCGTTCCGCTATCAGGTAAAATAATTACCATAACATCATTTTCAGTGAGATTATGTTCTCGAGCGTATTCGATTCCGCCCCAAACTGCGGCACCGCAAGAACCGCCAACAAACAGGCCTTCTTTTCTTGCCAAAGCACGAGTTACTACAAAACACTCTTTATCAGGCACTTGAATAACAGCATCTAAAACGGAAAAATCCATGTTTTTGGGGAGAATATCTTCACCGATTCCTTCAACCACATATGGTGCAATTTTGGATTTATCAAAAATCCCGGTTTCAAAATACGATTTGTAAATCGAACCAACGGAGTCGATACCGATTACTTTAACATTTGGATTTTTTGACTTCAAGTAACGAGCTGTTCCCGAAATGGTACCGCCTGTTCCCATTCCTGCTACAAAATGAGTTACTTTGCCTTCGGTTTGCTCCCAGATTTCAGGCCCTGTTGTAAGTTCGTGAGCTTTTGCATTACTTGGATGATCGTATTGATTCGGGTAATACGAATTCGGAATTTCTTTAGCCAATCGTTTAGCAACGGAGTAATAAGAACGCGGATCATCTGGCTCTACATTGGTGGGACAAATACGCACTTCTGCGCCTAAAGCACGGAGTAAATTCACCTTTTCCATACTTTGTTTATCTGTTGTTGTGAAAATACACTTGTAGCCTTTAACAACAGCAGCCAAAGCCAAACCCATCCCGGTATTGCCTGAAGTTCCTTCAATAATTGTTCCGCCCGGTTTAATTAAACCTTCTTTTTCGGCATCCTCAATCATTTGAATGGCGATTCTGTCCTTAACGCTTTGTCCCGGATTAAAATACTCAACCTTTACAAGTACCGTTGCTTTAACATCTTTTGCAAGATGATTTAGTTTGATGAGGGGTGTATTCCCTACAGTCTCCAAAATTGAATTATGCCACATATAAAATTTTATTTTTTAACATTTTCCCGCTCGAATATACACATTGTGGCAAACGAATTATGAAAGTTCTTTACTTTTGCACTGTGAAAATCCTGATTGCATTCATTTTTTCCTTGGTTTTATTTTTTGATGGAGCCCTACACGCTCAACAAGTTTCTCTTTCCAGATTGAATGAAGTTCGTGTTTGGTTATTTAGTGATATTCAGGTTGATGAACTTCGTGCTTCACCAAAAAACAGCCCTTTCGAATTGGTATTAGATTCAAAAAAAACGATAGAAATTGAACCATCTGAATGGATTTCCATTCGCAAACAAGGTTCATTCTTTTCTATTTCACATGGTAACTCGAAGTGGAAAGTAAAAGAGTTTGAAATTAAGACCGATGAAATTGGTTTGGTAAATCTCGTTTCAGTGAAGTCGAGTTATCGCTACTATCGAGGTGAACTAAGATTTAACTCAAAAACCGGAATTCGTCCGCTTAACGTCGTTTCCCTCGAAGATTATGTGGCGAGTGTTGTTGGCAGCGAAATGAATTTTGAAAATCCTGAGGCCTTAAAAGTACAAGCTGTTATTTCCAGAACCTATGCACTTTGGAATTTGGGCACAGCTGGAAAAAAAGACTGGTACGATTTAACCGACCATACGATGAACCAGGTTTATAATGGCGAATTAATTGAAAAACCATGGTACCGTGATGCGGCATTGGCTACTTCGGGTGAGATTGCAACGTTTACTAACAAAGTAATTTTGGCCGTGTTTTCCAGTACTTGCGGCGGACACACATCAGATAACGAAACGACTTGGAGCGGGAAAGCTCTTCCCTATTTACGCGGACTTTCAGACCATGATGCTTGTAAAAAATCCCCTCACTTTTCATGGAATTTCAGTCTTTCAAAAAAAGAATGGAATACTTGGTTTTCGAATCATTATCCGTCTTACAAAGGTGACATCGAAATAAAAAAACGTACCTCTGATGATCGAGTTTCTGAATTGAGCACTACGTATTCGCAAGGTATCATCAAAGCAAATGATTTTCGTCTGAAACTGATAAAAAGCTTCGGTGCGCGTTCATTAAAAAGCACCGCATTTGAAATCATAAAATCACCCGATAGCATCTCTTTCGTCGGCAAAGGAATGGGACACGGAATCGGAGTTTGCCAATGGGGAACGTTGGGCTTAGCTGAATCAGGCTGGAATTACAAAGACATCCTGCGTTTTTATTATGGAGGCATCGAAATAAAAGATGTATATTTCGACCCGAAAAAAGAATATCTGGAATTAGCGAATTAATATGTTTTTACCACGTCAGGCACCAAAAGATTACGAATGCGGTTACAATTTGGAACTTATGATTGAGGCTTTACCTCAAATCCCTGAATTGCATGATCGTATGAATTACGCTAAACGTATCGTGGGCTTAATCAAACAAAGCCATATTAATTGGGTTGATGATTACGGAAACAGTCCCGCTGCCTGGGAACATTTTTTTCATTTAGCAAGCTACGACCCACGTAAATACGGAATTCAAAATCCGTATGAAGTCGGCGGAATTGACGACGCCCGTTAGTTAGTATTCAACTTTAATCACTTTATCAGCGTAATCGGAACTACTTTTTTTCTGTTCTGATACATAAGTTGTACCCAATACGTCCCTGACGTAAATCCATCCATGGAAACAGAGATATTCTGTGTACCCGCACTGTAATATTGCTCATTATAAGTAAGCACTTCTTTTCCATGAATAGTATATACACTTGCTTTCACCATACCCGGTTTTGATAACTGAAATTGTACCGTAGTCTGCGGATTAAAAGGATTCGGATAGGCCTTCATTATTTTAAAATCATTATCCGTATTCCCAAAATTGGATTCTGGTTCAATGGATGTGCTCACTGTTGTCATAGACATGGTTGAATACGACAAGCCATCAGAGTCAGATTGAATTTTTAACACGTGATTTCCTGCAGAAATAATAAATGGACCTTTACTTATGTATTTAAATGTATCACTTGGTGAGACTCTGGAAAACATAGTCAACCATTCCTCATCCAAATAAACCGAAAAACGAGAGTTGCTTAGTTGTGCTTTAACGCCTATATCAAGATTAATCTCTTTTTCCTCATCAAAATAAAAACTGTATTCCGCCCAACTACCTGCTTTTTCCGTATTCAGAGTAAACATCTCGTTTTCACTCTTTATTTGAAATGGTAAATCGTTTTGAATTGGATTATCGTAAAAGGTATATGGGTACGGAGCCCAAAATGAGATATCTAAACCACCTTTATCAATCCAAGCCAAAGAAAAATCGTTAAATGTTGAGGGAGTAGTTTCTAAAAACGATTTCTGTGTTTCAATACCGCCGGATGAACGAATTGTAATTGAATAATCTTCACTCCAAGCCGTATTGTTATCGATTAGTTTAAGCGTTGCTTTATATTCTCCCTTTGGTAAAAACGGGATTGGAAGTGAATCAGCGTAAGAAATCAGCGTATCTACATGCAAATCCGGAATCCGAAGTTGTACGAAATCTACAGTTCCGTCTTCATCTATTGAAGGCAAATGAATTTTATCAGTATCGCTTCCTTTTACATCGAATGCCCGTTCATTTGTATCTAAATAAGGCAATTTATTTACATCCTGATATACCCGTACCCAATCTACCTGAAATGAAGTAGGGAAAGGCGTATTTTCATCAGGGTTATCTAAAAAATCTCCGCCTACTGCCAAGTTTAAGATGATATAAAAAGCTTCATCAAAAGGATAATTATCTGCGATTACCTGCTCTCTGTTAATGGTGAAATGAGGAAAACTATCAACTGAAAAAACAAAACCATTGTTTGTCCATTCAACGGCATAGACGTGAAAATCCTCCGTTAAATCGACATACATTTCGGTAGTTTTTCCGATAAGTTGACGGCTGCCACCCCTTGCAAAATGAATCGTGCTCAGCTGTTCTTTTACTCTGTTTCCGCGGAATTCCATGATGTCTATTTCGCCGCTATTCGGCCAACCGCCGTAAACTGAATATTGAGGCATCAGCCAAAATGCCGGCCAAAATCCTCTTCCGTTTGGTTGTTTAATTCTAGCTTCAAAGCGTCCGTATTTCCAAAAATGAAAATCTTTAGTAAAAATTCTGGCTGATGTATAATTGCGTCCGCCATAGTATTCTTTGTGTGCTTCTAATAATAAAATTCCGTCTTCAATCCGGACGTTTTTACTTCTTGATGTATAAAACTGAAGCTCGTTATTGTAGGCTGTACCTTCCCAAACATTCCAAGAACTTGGGTTTACAGCAGTACCGTTAAATTCATCAGCCCAAACCAATTCGTATCTCTGCGCAGACAATTGAGATACATGTATCAATACAAAAAGTAATAGTGTAATAGCTCTGCAATTCATTTTATGTGAACTTATCTGTTAAGATTTCAAGAAATGCAGATGTGTGTTTCGCTCAATATATAAAGTGAACAAGTAAAGGGAAAATACTACATGTAAAAGCTTATTAATAGTAGAATTATTTGATGAATTGTGTGATTCATGGTATTTTTTGAGGCTTAAGAAATTCAATAACATTTAGTCACATTCATTCATGGCACATACAAATTTTAAAACAACCGCTGAAGAAGTAGATCCGGTTACAGGTTATATCGAAAAAACACAGTCATTTATCGACAATAATAAAAGCGGAATTATTGGTGGAGTTGTTGCTGTTTTAGTTTTAATTGGTGCCGTTTTAGGATATAGCTATTACAGTAAATCTCAGGAAGTTAAAGCTCAGGCATTACTAGCAAACGCTCAAATGTATTTCACTAACTCTGATTATGAGCTTGCATTAAAAGGTGACATGAACTCTTTTACAAAGGGTTTTGTTGATATCATTAATGATTACAGCGGTACGAATGCAGCAAATTTATCGGTTTATTACGCAGGTGTTTGCGAATTCAATTTAGGTAATTATGATGCTGCTTTAGGTTACTTAAAGAAATATGATGTACCGTCAGGCATTTTAGGTGTTAGTCCGATTGCTTTAGAAGCTACTACTTATTATCAGTTAGGTCAGTTTGAGGACGCTGCAAAAACTTATGAAAAAGCTGCGAATTGGTTTAAAACCAATACTTCTACCCCACTGTATTTAATTGAAGCAGCAAAAGCACATGTTGCTGCCGGTAATAAAGCAAAAGCCCTTTCTACCATTAACGAAGTTATCAGCGAATACCCAACTGGTAGCCACATTGCTGAAGCCCAACGTGTTAAAGGAATGGCTTCTTAATATCTTTCCTTTCCAAAAAAAGCTCGCTGATTAGGTTCAGCGAGCTTTTTTTATGTTGAAATCTGAGTTTTAAAGGCGATATATGTTCGTTTTCAGATTTAAACATTTCTGAAATCAACACTAATCTGCATTATCCTAACTATTTTAAGTTTTAAAAGAATTGGATTTTCGAATGTACTTTGGATTCTCTTTTTAAATAGTTAAATCAATTCTTAGTTGACATCTCCCCCAACCCTCTTCTGTTCATTTTCTGTGATATTCTCTGATTTTCATACGTAAGAGGCTTTTCGTTCCTAAATCGTTACATCCGAAATCCGATTCGAAGCGTAGCGAAGAACCGCGAAGCGAAATCCGAAATCATTATATCAACTCATTTACTTATGATCTAATATTTCTTTGTAATTGCGACTCATGTTTAGTTTTGTTCCGTCTTTCATCACAACTAAATAATCCCCGTGAAACCAAGGCTGTAATTCTTTTACTTTATCGATATTCACTACTGTTGAGCGATGAACTCTAAAAAATTGTTCCGGGTCGAGGTTGCTGAGCATATTCGTTAAGGTATCTCTCACCAACTGATGTTTTCCTAAAGAATGTATTTTTACATAATTACCGGAGGATTCCAGATAATCAATTTCATTGGCTTCGATAAAAAACACCTTATCAGAGTTTTTTACCATTATGCGTTTTACATAGTTCTTTTTAGCGTTTAAATCTTCTAAAATGCGAACTACTTTCTCTTGTAAGTCGTCTGTTTTTTGATTGATAATAATCTGTTTTGCACGTTCAAGAGTATTAAAGAAACGCTCGTTCTCGAAAGGTTTTAACACATAATCCATGGCATGAACTTCAAATGCTTTTAGGGCAAATTCATCATAAGCTGTTACAAAAATTGTTGCAGGAATTTTATTCGGGCCAACTGTCTCAATAAGTTGAAAACCGGACATTTCAGGCATCTGAATATCAACAAATAAAATATCCGGAGTCTGAGTTTCAATTACTTTGAGTGCTTCTAATCCATTGGCGCACACACCAATAACAGTAACCGATGAATCTTGCTCTAATAAAGATGAGATACGTTTTCTGGCTAATGGTTCATCATCTACGATTAAACAAGTAAAAATTTTAGCAGTCATATTTACGATTCTAAATAAGGAATAATGATTTCAACTTTTAATCCGCCTAAGCTTGATGGTGACATGGAATATTCATGCCAGTCATACAAAATTTCGAGTCTGTTCATGGTATTTAACACGCCGATACCGGCTTCATGCTTTTCATGCGACTCACTCAATCCCGGGCCGTTGTCCTCTACGGTAAGTATCAAATTTTTGTTTTCTTTTTTTGCCGTTATTTTGATGATACCAAAAGATGCGCTTTTAGAAATTCCATGCTTAATCGCATTTTCAATAACGGGCTGTAATACCATTGAAGGTACTATTGCTCTTGGGGCAAATTCATCTATTTCATAATAAACTCTCAAACGATCAGCGAATCGAGTCTGTTCAACCCCTAAATACGCCTCGATAAATTGCATCTCTTCATTTAAACTTATTAATTGACGCTCTAAATTTTCGTGCGAACGCTGCATCAGACTTTTTAATCGATTCAGATTTTCCTTTGCAAGTGCCACATTTTCATGAAGCAATGCATTTATATTATGAAGTGCATTGAATACAAAATGCGGTTGAATCTGCATTTTAAGTGCTTCTAATCGAACTATTGATAGTTGTGACTCTAAATCAATGGAACGTAGCTGACCTATTCTAATCTCGTTATAGTAGCTTGCGAGATAATACCAGGCTAATAAAATGATATATATAAACACATCTATAATCGTGTAATACGCCATGTTTGAGTTCATCAAACGAATGAATTCAACATTAAAATTAAATACACTATCGAATCCACGAATGTAAGAGACTATTGTAATGTAGAGTGCCGCATGTACAAATGTTATCAGGGTAGAACTAAGCACATGAATAACAGAATTCTTAATCCATACATATGACTTCTTGGGAATAGAGTTATATTCGTATCTGCGGATTAGAAATAAAATCAAGGGAATAAATAGCAAAAATAAGGCCCACAATAAAGAAGCGCTCTCAATAAAGTTCCACAACTTCATCGAATTTGTCGCAAAATCAGATGTTCTGTATTGATAACGATCGTAGGATTTGGTTACCGTTGTTACAACCAACATTATATATACGACAAAACCGATCAGTATTGTTTTAAGTTTCCCGTTCTTCATATCAATTCCTTAGATAATTGATTTCTAGAACATCATTATTTGCATTGAAACGGTTCGTTATCTTAGAAATATTTTCTATTTGCAGTACAATCTCCAAACTGCCGTTTTTGTAATCAATGAAAAAGCTAAACTCTTCATCAACTTGTTGTTTTATTGATTGCTCTATGAGCTTAAAGGGAGTTGAGCTAAGCAATTGCTCCATGGTTCTGCTGTCAACAATTGCATCGTGTAAAACAACCTGTAAAACTAATCTATCCTTTGCAATTTTAGCGTGATAAGAAATCGATGAAATCGTTTTCAACAAATCTGATTTTTGATAAATCAAATCTTCAAGAAGCAAAATAATATAATTCACAGATGGCACTCTGTACGATGCAAATTCTGAGGCAATATGCGATTGAAATGGTATTGAAGATTGCGCTCGATAACTTAATAATTCGGTGTATTTACTAAGTAGTGAGTGGTTTTGTTCTATTGTTAAGAACTCTTGATTTAATTTTTTTAGTTGAATTCGTATCAACTCACTCAATCTGTGAATAAGTGCTTCTGATTTTTCCGGCGATGTATCACAATGCTGTATTGCGGCATCTATAGAATTAATCATTAAATAGGGATGGATATTGGCATGAAGTTGCTCAAATTTAGTTTTGCTAATCTCATTTCTGAGTCTTGTCTCTTCTAAACGGGTATGAACTTTCTTTTTGTAAAGTTGATAGGTATAAAAAAGCAGTGCTAAAATTACATAGTACAATACCCTTAACTGAAAGAATGCGATAAAATCATAACGCAGTCGAATCCAAGTAAATGTATAGGCGTCTTCCCAATACCAATCGTTAACCACAACCTGTATAAAATTATGAAATACAAAAACAACCAGCGCAATAAGGATATGAAACAATACTATTTTTATCGTTAAATCATGATTTAACGGAAATTTATAAAACCCCCAAAAAATGACAGGTGTTGCTACCATCCAAGGGAATAAACAAGCTAATTCATAAAACCAAACCGTTTCATAACGAATCGGTTCTGTTGAACCTATCATAGTTGCAACCGTTGTTAGCATCATAAAAAACGACACTATTACCCAGAATAGACTGGAGAACAAAAACAATTTTCGAAATTCTGATGCCAGCATAAAAAAATTTAACTATTAAATATAATGACACTCCCTTTTACCACAAGATACGTGTGATGAAGCGAGGTAAATGCGTGGCAAAACGGATTTTATTCATAAAAGTTTATCAAAAAAAAGGCTACCCGAAGGTAGCCTTAAATTGTCTTATTCCTATCAAGACGGTGCTTGACCATCGTCAATCGGATTAAATGTAATCTCGTGAACCGGAACTGGCCAATACGGAGCGTAATTAAAAATGATTGTAGCGTTTTTGTCAAGTTTTTCAACTACACCATTTGTTCTTTTAAACACCCAGACACCAGAACGTCCACCGCCATCAGCTGCCGGAAGAATCCACTTATAACGTCTAGCATCATAGAAACTAAGTGCACCATGGCGACCGGCTAAAGCTACACGACGTTCGCGACGTATGATTTCCCAAGATATAGAGTTTGCATCTTCAGCGGCTAAACCAGCATTTTGAATAGTTCTGACTGTGTTTATTAACGTTGCAGCCTCACCCGGTTTATTCAGAGCTAGTTTTGCTTCTGCGGCCATTAATAGGTTTTCTTCAGCCGAGATCAAGAAGAAATCTAAATCGCCAACATTTGCTTCAGCATACGGAGGATCAATAAAGAATGGTGAAATAAAGTTATCACCTCTTGCTCCAGTGTACTGGAATACAGTGTCAGAAATTGCTCCTGAATTTCCGGCAGATGCATCTACACTAAATGCAGCTAAGCGATTATCTCCAGGATAGAAATCTTGAATTAAACGCTGAGAAACAAAGCCCCATCCTAACCAGTAACGGTAAATTGGTGATGTAGAACCTAAATAGGTAGCATTATCAGCGCGAAGACGGAAACTACCTGTTGTAGTTTGCACACCAGCGGCAGTCCATGTTTCAATTTGTTGCCAATCAGCAGCAGTCATATCTGAACGATACTTATTAACTAATAAAGTACGAGCCTTTAACGTATTTGCTAATTGAGCTAAACTTGCACTCGTAGGAATCGGAGCAAATTGTGCTGGAACTACGGCAGATGCAATTTGATCGAAACCACTAGCATTTGCAATTACTGAATCAGCAAGACGATTGATTTCTGCAATCATCACATCTTTTTCAAGATAATTGTCATTTGTTTGACCGTACGTATCAATTATCAATGATTTTTCATAGGTAGATACTACACGGCTATATGCAAATGCTTTCCAGAAATAAGCCCAGGCACGGTAGCCTTTTTCTTTTTCGTTTGCGTTACCAGAAAATGAAACAGTTCCTGCATTTAAGGTTTGCAAGATTAAATTTGCTTCATTGTTGATGCGGTACATTTGTCTCCACTCATATAAGAGTACAGGCTGAGATTCAGTTCTGTCATCGATTTGTTGTAACACATCGGGTTGTGGAACTCCACGGTCGTTATCAATTGGTCTTCTGGTTTCACCATCAGAAAAAGTGATAAAGTTCGGTGTAGAAATTGAACGCCAGTTATAATTACCATAAGGTACTACAAAGGCATCTCCCATTGTTTCGTGTGCGAACCAGCTAATCCATTCGAACCAGCCTTGTCCCATTGCTTCGTACACCCCGGTTGAGGCACGTTGTAAACCTTCTTCGTTATTTAAAACATCCGGAGTCGGTTCGTTGGGATTCACCACTTTCAATTCTTTACAAGCGAAAGCAATAAAAACCAAAGCAACTAAAGAAAGTGATAGTTTTTTCATGATTAATATCCTTTAAAAATTAAAATGTTGCTCTTACGCCGAAACTGAAAGAGCGGAAATTCGGGTACGTATTGTAATCGTAACCTCTAACAGTAGATGCAGCACCACCTTCTGTTACTTCCGGGTCAAAACCTGTGTAATCTGTAAATGTGAGTAAGTTTCTACCACTCACACTCAATACAAGATTCTTAACTAAACTTTGGTTGGTTACTGAACTGAGCAATTGAGCAATGTCATAGCTCACTGATAATTCACGCAATCTTACATAGGAACCATCTTCAATAAAGAAGTCGTTCTTTTGTCCGGTCTTATAAGCCGACCAGTAGTAGTTAGCAAAAGCACCGGTTTCATCACCTACAGTAATTGCATTCGATACATCTTTGTGAACAAAGGCCTGATACATTCTTTGTTTTGTACCGTTGTAAATATCGCCGCCACTTACATAATCCCATTGCATAGAAACTTTCAAGTTATTCTTAATCGAAAACTCGTTTCTGAAGCCCATGGTGAAATCAGGTGTCGGATCTCCGATTACCTCTTGGTTGGTTCTGTATTGGATAGCTTTCGTAGTTTTATTTACTACACGTCCGTCAACAATTGCATAGTTACCTACGTTTGCTTCAGCGATATAACGATTACCGTTTGCATCAACTTCATCTAAAGATTTGATAGCTGCAAAACCATAATGAGCACCGAATACATCACCCTCATTAAAGTAATACAAGTTTCCAGACTCAACAGACAAAGTAACTGCTTCGTTATTTGAAATATCGTCAACAGTAGTTTTGTTTTTACCGAAAATTAATGTGCTAGTCCAGTTAAAGTTTTTAGTGTACGCGACTAATGCATTCACTGTGAAATCAAATCCATATGAATCTAATTTGAAAGCATTATCAACAATACTAGTTGCGCCGGTTGACGGAGCTACGGCAACACCTTGAATAACGAAATCGTTAATTCTGCTAAAATAGGAGAAGTCAGCATCTAAAGATGAGAACCAAGTTTGCCCTAATTTGAACGTTACATTTCCACCAAATTCTGTTTCTTTTGAAATTTGAACTCCTAAGTTAGCGTTCGAAATAGAAGTTTGTGAGCTTAGTGTTCCGTTTGATCCAATCAAACTTTGGGTTAAGGTTACAATTCGTTGGAATGGAGAAGGCTGTGTTCCTGCTTCACCGTAAGCTGCTCTTAATTTGAAATCAGAAACCGTATTCTCGATTGGATTCCAGAAATCAAAGGTGGATAAACGAATCATTACATCACCACGAGGGAAGAATTCAACTTTTTCACCTTCATTAAATGCAGAAGAACGGTCGTAACGTCCACCAACTGAGAATGCAAAAGCATCACCGTAATCAAAACGTTGATTCAACAAGATTCCATAAGTAACAAACTCAGAAACATATTGACCTGTAGTCGGATTGTTTGTTGAAGCTAGAGTGTTTAAGCCTCTCAAGGTTGGTAAACCTGTACCGTTTGCTGAAACTCGGTCGTAATTCGTTTCGCGATAATCATAAGCAAGCTGTGTAACAGACTGAATCGGTAAATCCATTTTGAAATCTTCCTGAAAGTTGAATTTCAAGAAACCAGTTAAAATGGTATTGATTTTTGTTTGCTTGTAATTATCTACGTTTACAAACCCTTCTTTTACGAATAATGGGTTGTGCAATGGCTGAATTTGACTTGTATTAATCTGGGTTTCAGTAAACTCAGCATTGTAATGATCTACCCCTAATTTGTAATCAACTTCTATGAAACGAAATGGACGGTAGTTCACATTAATGCTTGGCATAAAACGGTTAATCACCAAATCTTTTGTATTTACTTCTTTAAAAAACAAAGAGTTATACTGAACATTACCAATGGTTTGGGTTGGCCAGTAAAAACCGGAATTCGGGTCTTTATCTTTAATATTGATGAAGCGATCATTCCCTAATACATAGTATAAAGGAGACTCAATGTTGTTACCTGATTCAGTATTACCGCGAGATGTTGAGTTAGAAACATCAACCTTTGCATTTACTTTTACCTGTTCAGATAGGTTTGTAGTGTAATTCACACCAAAGTTTTTTCTGCCGAAATTGGTAAAACGCTCAATACCGCTCTGATCCAAGTTAGATGCAGATAAACTGTATGTTGAACTTTTATCACCACCTGAAACAGTTAAAGCATATTCACTTTGGCGTCCGGTTTGCATTAAAGCGCCAAGGTTATCATACAAAGTCAATGGCTCACCGTTTAATTGATAAGATTTATCAATTTTACCGTTTAAATCAGTATCAATAGCTGACCAAACACCTTCTGCTGCATTATAGGATAAACCGGCGATATTACCGTTTGCATCAACCGGATAACCATGCAAATTAGTGAACGCAACATTACCACGCATGAAGTTATCAAAACGCTCATTAACTGTTAAATTAACGCGTGTCTGACCCGCAGTTCCTTTTTTTGTGATAATGTTAATAACACCGTTTGCACCTTGAGCACCATAAAGAGCTGATGCAGAAGCACCTTTTACTACTTCAACTTTTTCGATGTTGTTAAGATCTAAACCAGCAAATAAGCTGATTCCTTGGTTATCACCACCTGTTGGAGATGTTCCGATAGAACCTGATTCAACTTCAATACCATCAACAATAATTAATGGAGTTGTATTTCCGAACGTGTTAATACCACGTAACTGAATTGCAGCACCCGCGCCCGGCATACCTACGTTAGTAATAGTTGCACCGGCAATTTTACCTGTTAAAGCCTGATCAATTGATGTAACCGGAGCTACACGTAATTCATCTCCGCCAACAGATTCAACACTAACGGCTAATTTTCTTTTTGAAGTTTCTGTACCGACACCGGTAACCACTACCTCATCTAAACCAAAGAAATCTGAATCTAGTGAAATGGTAAGCTCAACTTCCTGAGTTCCAACTTCTACTTTTTGTTCTTTGGATTTATAACCAACATAACTTACTTGTAAAGTGTATGTACCCGGCGATAATAATGAGATGGTATAATTACCCTCAACATTAGTTGCCGCACCTCTGCCCAACTCTTTTATTAAGACGTTTGCACCGGGTAGTGCCTCATCTGTTTTTGAGTCGGTAACTTTACCGGTAATTTTTCCGGTTTGAGCAAAACCCAAAACTGGAACGAGAACCAGCGCAAGTAATACGACGTGTAACTTTCGTATCATATATTTATTTACCTCTTTGTTCTTTGTTTATTACTTCAGAGAAAGCCGGGGTTGCACTCAATAAACCTTAAGCAGGTTGGCAATTCGTAATCCTTCTCCTGTGCAGTCCGCACGCAGAGGTCAATCTATTAGCTAGTTATGAACCTCAGAATCGATTTGGGATAAGGAGTTTTATTTGGATGACGAACAGGGTTATTCCGTGATAAAAATTGGGCGGCGTGACGAAATGAGGTTTCCGAATTGGGATAAAAGGAGAAGTTTTGTGATAAATAGTTCTTGTTTCTTTTGGTTTACAAAGTTTGATTCTACAGTAACTCCACACATTCTTTAAAGTTCAGCTTATTCATACGGCCAAAGCACTTCTTTCTTTTCGTTGAATAGTCTAATCAATATTGGTCGAATCATTACACCTATATCAGTAGATAAACCCATCAGATATAATTCGTTTTCGCCATAACAAACTAAATGAGCAGCATAATGCATATCGAGTTGTTCTATCTGATGTACATCACCATTTTGAGAAACTTCTTTAAATTTTCTGCTCCCCCAATCGGCAACTACTAATGAATGATTTTCTAAGTCATAATCGTAATCAAAAATCTTATTCATCCCCAATGGAGCATTTTCAGGATGCTCTTCAAGTAGTGATTTCCATACTTTTATTGTTTTAAAATCTTCAGACAGTAACGTTATCTGTACACCGTCACTAATAAGAATTTGGTTGTTCTTTAGCTTACGAAGCCCGTTTATCTCATATGAGTGAGTGTATAACAACTCAAGCTCATTGTTCTTCAGCTTATAAATATTCGGGTATTTTGCACAAACCAGCTGTTCCTCTTCATCAACATAAAACCCATTTGACCCAATATTAAACCTTTCTACTTCACCACCATACAACTTAATAACTGCTAACGTTGTATCCATTTTATACAATACAAATTGACGTTTAGCCTCATTTCCATCACGATACGTTTCTAAGAAATAAAATGCCTCATTATTTGCGTAGCAAAAGACATCACTTCCGCTATAGGTTGACACAAAAATAGGAACTACTTCGTTTGTTCCTTTGTCTATTGTAAAAAGCGCTGCATAATGTCCGCTATCCTCGAGGGGATGAACAAATGTCCAAAACGGTTGATTATTAAACACGACTAAATCACCCTGAGGGTGCGCTTTACACACTACAAAAAAAACGAATGTCACAATAAACGTAATTGAGACAACCTTTAATTGATTAATTCTATTTTTGAATTCAAATTTGACCATACATATTCAACTTAATTGTATTGTTTTAATCAGTACAGTAGTTACAGTACTTTTTAACCACACGTATCTAATTAGTCTACTTGCAACGCAATAAATACAAACTATACCCTTATAGTCCATCCAATATTTTTGGATTTCATTGAGAAATTGACTGTAATGGGTTTAGACCTAGCTACAAATAGAAAAGTTGAAGAATCATCTCAAATAAATTGGGATTAAAGATTTCATTTAGAGGCTAAGCGGAGTATATGTGGGGTTAAATCTTTCTAAACTGCCTTTGAGAATTATTGATTGATGAATTATCAAACAAACAATCAATCTTTATTTCCATTTATTTTATTAAAAATATACGTAGTCGCAATAACCATAAACCGTGAAATAATACTAATACACTCTCATAATCTCATCCAGCCTCTTGCGCTGAATCTTAGGCACTTTGCAATCATCAGACGGAAAACCGACCGGCATTAACAAAATCGGAGTTTCATTTTGTGGGCGATCTAAGATTTCATTCAGAAATTTCATTGGATTTGGAGTGTGTGTTAAAGTCACCAACCCGGCATGATGAATGGCTGTAATCAACATTCCAGCTGCAATTCCCACCGATTCATTCACATAATAATTTTTCTTTTTTTCTTCTTGATGAACTCGATACGATTCCTTAAACACAACAATTAAAGCCGGAGCCACATCGATATAAGCTTTCACGGCATCGGTTCCGAAAGGTGCTAAATCCTCTTTCCATTCCGGAGTAAAACGCTCGTCATAGTTCTTCTTTTCTTCTGCTTCAGCAGCTAAACGAATTTGATGCTTTATTCCCGGGTTTGTAACCAATGCAAAAAACCAAGGTTGTTTGTGCGCTCCGCTTGGCGCAGTTCCGGCCGTTGCAATTATGTGTTCTAACACTCCCTCGGGAATGGGTTCATCCGAAAAGTATCGAACGGAACGGCGCTCATCCATTTCCAAAAAAAACTCACGAGCTCTTTGCTGCATTTCAATAGCACTATGGCGTTTGGGCTGATAAGGAATAAATGGATGTTCGATCGACATGAGCTTCACATTTGGTTTTGAGTTGGAATCAAGATAAACTAAACTCGGCTTTTATGTTCGTCTTTATATGAAAGCCGGATTCTTTTAAAGCACACAATCGGGGTTTATTATGGTTCGTTTTTTCGTTTATTGCTTTGTTTTGATGACTTTTGCTACAGGATGTAAACAGAATAAAAAACATAATTCATTAGAGCGTACAGTAAAAAGTGATTCTTTGGAATTAGTTTCTGAAGGTATTTCTACACTTTTATATGAGCGAGATTTCACAATACACCCATCAGGAAAATGGATATTATTCTCACGCGGGAATTTCGACCAATCGCAGATGGGAATTGTGTTATATGAATCGGAAAGCAAACAGGAAATAGCTTCTATTTCCGGAGTTTATCGTGATATCGAACCGTTTTTTAGTCCAAATGGAGAAATGCTATTTTTCGCGTCCAATCGTCCGTTTCCGGGAAGACCAGAATCCAAAGATTACAATATTTGGAGTGTGCCATTTAATGCTGAATTAGGCACATTTGGGGAAGTTGTACCTCTTCCTGAAATCATTAACACTACTGGCGATGAATTTTATCCCAGTGTTACACAATCCGGAAATATGTACTTCACAGCCGATTATAAAGGAATCAGTCAAAAAGAAGATATTTGGTTAAGCAAATGGATGAATGGCAAATACCAGCAACCGGAATTGCTGCCTGCTGAAATTAATACAGCGTTTTATGAGTTCAACGCTTTTGTAGCACCTGACGAATCGTTTATTCTGTATTCTGTTTATGGGAAACCCAATACTCCAGGAGGCGGTGATATCTGGATAAATCGAAAATCTGCGGATGGAAAATGGTTATCAGCAGAGATTCTTCCACAACCAATTAATTCATCCGCATTAGATTATTGTCCTTTTGTTGATATTCCAAACGGAGTCTTGTATTTCAGTTCGAACCGTAAAGCAACGAAATCTAATTCCGGTTTTACATTAAAGTCCTTAAAAGAACAAGCTACACGTCCTATTAACGGTTTCGGAGATATTTACCGAATTCGATTTCAGTGAAACTTTGTGATTGTAGTTAAGTAGAGCGCTGCCAACTAAGCTATCACTTAAGATAATCACATGAAAAAAACACTCGCTGCCATACTTTTTTTGGCTTTTAGCATACCGGCATTTGCACAGACTAAACAATGGGAAAAACTTGATGCCTACTTTGATACACTTGAGGTTCATCACAAATTAATGGGAAGTGTTGCCGTTCAACAAGGCGACTCAATTATTTATACGCGACAATTGGGATTCAAAAATACTACAACACATGAGCGTCCCGATTCAGAAACACGTTTTCATATTGGTTCAATCACGAAAACCTTTACATCCACTCTCGTTTTAAAGGCTATTGAACAAGGAAAATTGAGTTTAGATACACCGCTTAGCAAATTTTATCCAAAGATTGCCAATGCTGATTCTATAACTATAAAAATGCTTCTAACACACAGAAGCGGCATTCAGGATTTTACAAACAAACCCGAATATGAAACTTGGTATACTCAAAAAAAATCTCAAAAAGAGTTAGAAGAGATTATTACTAAAGGCGGAAGTGACTTCAACCCAAATAGTAAAATGAGTTACAGTAACTCCAATTACCTTTTACTCACGTTTATTGTTGAAAAAGTAATGAAGAGCACCTATGCGAAGTTACTCGACCAATACATCATTAAGCCTGCAGGTTTAACTCGCACCGTTTATCAAGGAGAAATTAAAGATTCTCAAAATGATGCCCATTCTTATAAGTACGAAAATGATAATTGGGTGAAAGAAAAAGAAACAGATCTTTCAATTCCACTTGGAGCCGGTTCTATTCGTTCAACTCCAAGTGATTTAACAAAATTTTATCGCGCTTTATTCACAGGAAAACTTTTGACTGAGGACTCAATTAATAAGCTAAAAAATGATGGAAATCGCATTGGTTTGGGCGTTTTTATTTTCCCGTTTAACGATAAAATCAGCTACGGGCATAATGGTGGAATTGACGGATTTAATTCAATGGCATCTTATTTTGAAGGCACTGAAATTGCATTTGCAATTACATCGAACGGCACAAAATACTCGTTAAACAATGTGGCTATTGCTGTGTTGAGTGAAACATTCGGAACCGATTATGAAATTCCGGTCTTCAAGAACATCAAACTTACATCTGAAGAACTTGATGTCTATTTAGGTGTCTATGCGAGCACGACTTTTCCTTTGAAAATCACTGTAACTAAAGAGGGAAATCAATTATTCGGTCAACCAGACGGACAACCCAAATCCCCTTTCTCTTCGATTGATGTACATACATTTGAATTTGAACAAGCCGGTGTGGTTTTAAAATTCAATCCGGAAACTAACGAAATGAGTTTAAAACAAGGTCCGCAAGAAATTCAGTTTAAAAAACAACAATAGATATTGATGATACGCTTTCATTTGATATTACTATAAAGAACAACTTCACTAGATCAGAAACTTGTGTTTAATTAGTACAAAATCTGCTTTTAGTTTTGATAAAAAAAGGGTCATGATTTCTATCACGACCCTTTTTTTATTTAATTACTTTTTGATTTAATTAACTCAAGTTCCAGAGTTTTCATATCCCCTTGAACCATGTCTTTAACTAAACCGTCCAAATCATACTCCGGCTCCCAACCTAATTGGGTTTTTGCCTTCGTCGGGTCGCCTATAAGTAAATCTACCTCAGTCGGACGGAAATATTTCGGGTCAACCTGAATAACGACCTCTCCGGTTGCCGCATTCTTACCCACTTCGTTGACTCCTTCCCCATCCCATTCCAGTTTGATTCCCGCTTCGGCAAACGCTACATCACAAAAATAACGAACCGTATACGTTTTTCCGGTTGCCAATACAAAGTCTTCCGGTTTCTCTTGCTGTAACATCATCCACATGCCTTTTACATAATCTTTGGCATGACCCCAATCACGTTTAGCATCCAGATTTCCCAGAAACAGCTTTGATTGTACACCTTTGGCGATACGAACCGCTGCGCGGGTAATTTTACGTGTTACAAAGGTCTCTCCTCTGATGGGAGATTCATGGTTGAACAGAATTCCGTTACAAGCATACATACCATAAGCTTCACGATAGTTTACAGTTATCCAATAGCCGTACAATTTGGCTACCGCATACGGTGAACGCGGATAAAACGGAGTATTCTCATCATAAAAACCTTGTTCGTTTTTGTTCTCTGTCATCCCGCCATACAGTTCCGAGGTGGAAGCCTGATAGAATTTGGTTTTCTTTGTGAGTCCTAGAATGCGGATGGCTTCGAGAATACGAAGGGTTCCCAATGCGTCGCCGTTAGCGGTGTATTCAGGCGTTTCGAACGATACCTGAACATGAGACTGCGCAGCTAGGTTATAAATCTCATCGGGTTGTACTTCCTGAATAATCCGAATCAGGTTGGTTGCGTCGGTTAAATCACCGTAATGCAAATAAAAAGGACGACCTTTAAAGTGTGGGTCGGTATATAAATGGTCTATGCGTCCGGTATTAAATGAACTCGAACGACGCTTGATTCCATGAACCGTATACCCTTTTTCTAACAATAATTCGGCTAAATACGCCCCATCCTGACCGGTAACTCCGGTTATTAATGCTGTTTTCATCAAAAAAAATTGAAGTTTATAGTCTTCTATTATTACAATTTAAAAGTAGGGATTTGTTTGGTTGCAAAAAGAATTAATTAAAACACTTAGAATAGCTTATTGCTAAGGGTTTTAACTGCTAAATTCTCACAGAATATGCAACAAAGTTTTCAAACTTCGCCTTTATTAATCCACTAAATAACGTTTTGTTAAATCGCCGAACTCATCAATTCTTCGGTCTCTGAAAAACGGCCATATACGACGTTGAGCATCCATTTTCGCGATATCAACTTCAGCGACGAGTATTTCTTCCTGATCTCCAGCCTGTGCAATTACTTCACCAAACGGTGCAGAAACAAAAGAATGTCCCCAAAACTTTGTACCGTTTTCAACACCAATACGATTTACAGAAGCAACATAACAACCGTTTGCAATACTATGCGAACGCTGAATGGTTTGCCATGCATCACGAAAACGAACTTTTTCTTGTTCTGACTCATGCTCTAATGTCCCAATAGCAGTCGGATAAAATAAAATCTCAGCGCCATGCATAGCAGTGAGTCGGGCAGCTTCCGGATACCATTGATCCCAACAAATAAGCACTCCAATAGTGGCAAACTTAGTCTCAAAAATTTTAAACCCAATATCACCGGGTGTGAAATAAAACTTTTCGTAAAACCCTGGATCGTCGGGAATATGCATTTTGCGATACTTACCCAAATAGGTTCCATCTGCATCAATCACAGCTGCCGTATTATGATAAATTCCCGGCGCTCTTTTTTCGAAATACGGAACGATTAAAACCACTCCCAATTCTTTTGCTAAATCTGACATCGCATTTGAAATAGGACCGGGAATAGCCTGAGCCCATTCGAAGTAAGCCTCGTCTTCAACATGACAAAAATAAATGGTATTAAACATCTCCTGTAAACAAATAATCTGAGCTCCTTTTTGTGCGGCTTCTCTAATTTTTTGTAAATGATTTTGAAGATTTTTTTCCGGGTTTTGATGTCCAACTGTTTGAACCAATCCTAATTTCACTTTTGCCATGGACAATTTTAACAGGTTACATATTGATTTTCGCCAAAGATACAAAGCTTAATCTGCTTGAACTCGAAATTTTTATCTCTACTTTTTGGGGAACAGCATTCGAAATAATTCGTATTTTTGAGTCAGAAAAGCGGTTCCATAGTACCATTTTTCTCAAAACAAACATGAGCAAGAGAACATAATTTCAGCTCAACACATCACGTTCACAAAAACAACATGTATGTCAGTACAACAAACAACTAAACCAAGCCATACCGTTGGATTGGACTATTTAGGATTTAATGATAAAGTAACTGCAAAATGGAATTTAAGTCCTGCAGAATTATATGAGGAAGCTTTAGCTAATAATGAGGCAACACTTACAGATAGTTATGCGCTTCGGGTATTAACCGGAAAGTTTACCGGACGATCACCTAAAGATAAATTTGTTGTTGAAGAACCATCCGTGATGGAGCATATTGATTGGGGTTCCGTAAATCAACCTATTTCAAATGAAGTTTTCGACAACTTACACAAGAAGATGTTAAAGCATCTTGATGGAAAAAAGCTATATGTTGTTGATGCCAATTGTGGTGCTGACGACGAATACAGCTTGCCTATTCGTGTAGTTTCAGAAGCAGCTTATCACGCACTTTTTGCGAGAAACATGTTTATTGTACCTTCTGAATCTGCCATTGAAAACCACAGCCCGCAATTCACCGTTTTAGCAGCGCCCAGTTTTAATGCAGACCCTAAAGTTGACGGAACACGTACAGAAACTTTCATTCTTTGCTCATTTGAAAAGAAATTAATCTTAATCGGCGGCACATTGTATTCCGGCGAAGTAAAAAAAGGCATTTTCTCTGTAATGAATTATTTATTGCCTTTTAAAGGTGTTATGCCGATGCACTGTTCCGCGAATGTGGATGATCATGGGAATTCTGCCGTTTATTTTGGACTATCCGGAACAGGAAAGACAACTCTATCTGCCGACCCTTCAAAAACACTTATTGGAGATGACGAACACGGCTGGAGTGATAACGGTATTTTCAATTTTGAAGGAGGTTGTTATGCAAAAACAATCAACCTTTCACAAGAAGGTGAACCGTTAATTTATGCTACAACACAGCGTCCCGGTACAATCTTGGAAAACGTACCTTTAGATGAAAAACGCCGTCCGATTTTCGACTCTGCTGAGCTTACAGAAAACACACGTTGTTCATATCCATTGGATTTCATTCCTAATGCGAGTGAAACCGGTGTTGCTGGTCATCCAAAAAATATCGTTTTCTTAACTTCTGATGCCTACGGTGTTTTACCGCCAATCAGCAAGCTCACACCAGAGCAAGCTATGTATCATTTTATTTCCGGATATACGGCTAAAGTTGCAGGGACTGAGCGTGGTGTAACCGAACCGACTCCAACTTTCTCAGCTTGTTTTGGCGCACCGTTTATGCCTTTACATCCGAATGTTTATGCTGAATTGTTAGCTAAAAAGATTGTTGAACATGGTTCCAATGTATGGCTTGTAAATACGGGATGGACCGGCGGACCGTACGGTGTCGGAACACGAATGAAATTAAAATATACCCGCAGAATGTTGGAAGTAGCTCTTGAAGGCGGCTTAAACCAAGTGGCTTTTGAAACTGAAAACTTTTTCGGTTTATCTATTCCTAAATCTGTTGATGGTGTTCCGTCTGAATTGCTAAACCCAAGAAATACTTGGAATGACAAGAATGCTTATGATGAAAAGGCTCGTCAGTTAGCAGGAATGTTTAAAGAAAATTTTAAAAAGTTTTCAGCGCAGGTTAGTGAGTCTGTAATTTCTGCCGGACCACGATAATAGTAAGTTACTTTTTTACAAAAGGCTCTCGGAAAACTCTTAGAGCCTTTTTTTATAGGTATAAACCGTTGAAATGCAATACAACTACTTATGCTTCACAACAGAACTAAGCATAAACCCTGCTCCGCCTAATAAACCGCCAATAAAAAAATGAATTACAAAAAGCAGAGACTGATGTGGCAACATGAATACCTCAGCTATTCTAGAACTTAACAAAAAATCATTTTGCCAACTTAAAACTAAACTCAAACCTAGCCACACCAATCCTGTAAGTTTAAACCCTAATAAAAACTTATGATTGTCAAAAGGGTACTTCAACAAAAAACCAAACAACACAGATAGAAGTAGTTGAACCCACCATGGCAAGAAATAACTTACTCCGACACTTACTAAAACATAGATTATCAGCGTGAACATATTAGAACTCCCATGTATAGCTGGCGGTTTTCATTTTATCAGCGGAAGGATATAATTTTACGACTTTCCCTTTATTAACCCGCCAACTTTCCAATCTATCCAGATAATGTACAGAGCCGGGATTTCCGGATTGTCCGCCCGGATACGTAACATATGCCCATGAATTCCAAGCATCCATTTCAACAACCATTCTCCAAGACGGGCCATGAGTACCACGAATAGCATTAATACTTTCTGAAAATCCACTTGTGGCAATATAACCTGAATTAAAACCCGGGATTCCAGCAATATGCTTCAAATCTGTCTTGTTATACTTTGCCCAAATCCATTCTTTAGTTGAAGAACCAAATTGATTTTTCAACATTTTTATAGCATCACTAAAAGCTTCTTGTATAAGATCTAAAGAGGTTTCTTTTTGATTCGAGTCTACTTTATCAAACCAAATACTTGTCGGATTTTCAACTACTAACCAATCCGTATTATCGAGCCATGGTTTTGAAATCGGCACGTTAACGGCATCCAATTCGTCCCAAGTAAGTTTATGCAAACTTCGTCTCCATTGATGAAAAATACTTGGCGCAATTTGTTTGTCTTCATTTACAAAGTCCCAAGATTCAATTAAATGCTTAAAAACCAACATTGAATCGGGTAATTCAATTTCTGATAATGCGTGTAAATAAACCGGAACGAGTTTCTTTGCCACTAAACTGTATGAATCTAATTGCATTTTTTGGATGTCTTCAACCATAAAATCATTCTTTTCTGATAGAAGCTGATTAATACGATTCGGTCTGGAAAATCCGGCCATTTTATAATCAAAGTAATATGGATAAGTGTCAGAAACCGGAATTTGATTCGCGCTGCTTACAAAGTTACGTTTGGGATTTATTTCGTGAGGTAAATCATCAAAAGGAATGGACTCCTTCCAATCGTATGCAGAGCTAGAACCATCAGCAATAAACATTCCTTGATAATCCCATTTCTTAGGAATTTTTCCGTTCACCCACATCCCGATTGTATCGGTTGAACTTGCAAAAGCCCAATTTAATGCCGGAGCACCAAAATCAGATAAGGCTTTAGTGTATTGTTTAACTGATTGAGACTTCAACATCTCAAACAAAGCATTTAATTCATTTCCGTCTTCATAAGCCACCCAACGCAGAGCTGCCCCAAAAGGAATTTCGGTATGTGTTTTCGAATCTGAGTCTGAATTAAACACAACCGGTCCGTGATGGGTATATACCACATTTTCAATACTATCTGATCCGTCACGATTTTTTATTCTCTCTTTTTTTATGGTTGTAGGCAGCCATTTTCCATCAAATAAATATTCTGCCATCGTTGAATCTCGAAACGTTATCTGATAAAAATCTGCGACATCGCTTCCTGAGTTTGTAACTCCCCAACTCAAAAACGGTGTAAATCCGATACTAATGCAAGGCGCACCGGGAATATTTACACCATGTGCAGAAAACTCCGGAGTATTCAGACTTTGTTCATACCAAATAGAAGGCAAACTCATGGTTAAATGCGGGTCCGAGCTTAAAATGGGTTTTCCGTTTTTTGTTTTTGATGCTCGCAAAGCCCAGTTATTGCTGCCGTTGTCTGCATCCGGTTCAATCGGAATCTTCTGTTTGGTTAAATCCGCTTTGAAATAGTTCTTTAGATTAAACGGCGCGGGTTCTTTTTTCGAAACGGTATTACCCAACTCACTTATAATCGGCTGTAATTCATCAAAATCTTTAAATAAAACATCCGTAAAAAATGACTCTCCGAATAGTGCTCTGGTGTTTGAATTCCTTAAATCATTAAAAAAACCGGTTAGAGTATAGGTGATATTTTTTAAAACGAGAATTGTTTTTAATGGCTCCCATCTTTCAGGCTCAATATCTAATAATTTGTATTCAATCGGGTAATCTTCTTTTGATAAGGACTCTATGTATATATTAACTCCTTGTGCATAAGCCGTTAAAATTTCTGCGGTTACTGAATCGTTCATCGCTTTTTCCGTTGCGCGTTCGGCAGCAGCCGATAAGCCTAAACGTCGAAAATAACGGTCATTTTCAATCAAATCATTTCCTAACCACTCAGCTAGTCTTCCCGATGTCAAACGGGTTGAAACTTCCATTTGAAACAACCTATCTCTTGCCGCTACATATCCCTGTAAAACAAATAAATCGTGGTTATTCTCAGCAAATATATAAGGCACACCATTTCCGTCGAAATGAATCGTTGCTTTATCAATTAAAGAACCTCTAACAAATTCAGGAATGGTTTCATCCGCTTCCAAACCATTTTTCACATAACCTTGAGACGGAGAAAAGAACATACCCAAACGTGGCAATGGTCCCATTTTCAGCGAAAAAAGAACCACTACTAATACAAAGAATAATCCCGTAAATAGCCTTTTTAACTTCATCATCATTACCTAACACAATAAATTTCAATGTAGGACAATTTTCTTAATTATTTGTTCCGAATTCATATTAAATACATAATACACCAGTATCTTCAAACCAATTTAGAGCTTAGTATATTAGTTTATGGAATTCGACGTAGTCTTTCTATCCCGTCTCCAGTTTGCTTTTACCATAATGTTCCACTACATCTTCCCGCCTCTTTCTATCGGACTGGGAGCAATTATGGTGATTATGGAAGGCTTATTTCTGAAAACCAAAAATCCGGTTTATGAGCATATGACTCGTTTCTGGACAAAGATTTTTGCTGTAAACTTTGCTATGGGTGTTGCATCAGGCATAGTTATGGAATTTGAGTTTGGAACCAACTGGGCAACCTATTCTCGATTTGTAGGCGATGTTTTTGGATCTGCATTAGCTGCCGAAGGCATCTTCGCCTTTTTTCTTGAATCCGGATTTTTAGCCATTTTAGTTTTCGGCTGGGACAGAGTATCACCCAAAATGCACTTTTTCAGCACCTTAATGGTATCAATGGGCTCCATCTTCTCTTCTGTCTGGATTGTTGTTGCAAACTCATGGATGCAAACTCCGTCAGGATATCATATTGTCGGGGAAGGCTTAGCAGCGCGAGCAGAGATTGTCGATTTCTGGGCAATGGTTTTTAACCCGTCTAGTGTTGATCGACTCACGCATACTTTAATCGGTGCATTTATTTTAGGAGCTTTTTTTGTGATGAGTATAAATGCTTATTACATCCTAAAAGGCAGACATCTTGAAATCTCAAAAAAAGGATTCAAAATTGCCTTAGCATTCGGAACCGTATTTTCACTTTTGGCTTTAGTTTCAGGACATTCCAATGCAAATATGATTGCCAAACATCAACCTGCGAAATTAGCAGCTTTTGAAGGTCACTTTTACACTGGAACCCAAGGCGCCGATTTGTACATCTTCGGTTGGCCCAATGAGCTGGAAAAACGTGTTGATTTTGGAGTAAAAATTCCCGGCATGTTGAGCTTTTTGGTTCACAACAACTTTAATACTCCGGTTACTGGTTTAGATCAAATTCCAGCAGAAAATCACCCGCCTATTAAAATTCCGTTTTTAACCTATCATGTGATGATTAGTCTGGGAATGGCATTTATCGGATTAACTCTACTATCCTGTTTCTATTGGTGGAAAGGGACTTTATTTTCAAAAAAATGGTTGATGAGAACCTATATTTTTGCTGTAATCGGGCCTTATATTGCCAATCAAGCCGGATGGATTGCCGCCGAAGTGGGTCGTCAGCCTTGGATTGTGTACAACCTGTTACGAACGAGTGATGCTCACTCAAAAGCTGTTAGTGCTAATATGGTATTAACCAGTATCATTCTTTTTGGGTTGATTTATGCGCTTCTCTTTTTTGTTTGGGTGTATGTATTGAATGAAAAAATTCAGCACGGACCGGATGACGGAACTCATCCACACGAAAAACAAACCGAAGGCTTATTGCAAGCTGCAGTTGATAGCACTTCTGACTACATCACCGGAAAATAAAAGCAGAAAACCGAAACCTTTTAAGCTTCTAACAATGGATATTTACATTTTTTGGTTTGCCACATTAGGCGTTTTATTGATGGGTTATGCCATATTAGACGGATTCGATTTAGGTGTAGGCATTATTCATCTTACCGCAAAAACCGATCACGAACGTCGTATTTACATGAACTCAATCGGTCCGCTTTGGGACGGAAATGAAGTTTGGCTGGTAACCTTTGGCGGAGCTTTATTCGCTGCTTTCCCGGACGCGTATGCAACGGCATTTTCGGGATTTTACTTGCCATTCATGTTACTTTTATTCGGCTTGATTTTTCGTGCCGTTTCACTTGAATTTCGCTCAAAACAAGAATCCCTTGCGTGGAGAAAATTTTGGGACGGCTCCTTTTTTGTGGCGAGCACCTTAGTAACCTTTTTATTTGGTGTTGCTGTCGGCAACTCCATCATGGGAATTCCCATAGGCGCTGATAAAGAATTCGCCGGAACTTTACTCGACTTATTACAACCTTACTCCTTATTAATCGGCGTTTTAGCCATTGCAACATTCGCCATGCACGGTTCCATATTTTTGTATTTAAAAACGGAAGGAGAAACACAGGAACGCCTTCATCCGCTCATGTGGAAAACGTTTGGCTTTTTTATGGTGATGTATGTTTTAGCAACCATTGCAACATTAGTCGGAAATCCTGAGGTTATTAACAACTTTAAAGATTATCCAAGCGGATGGGTAATTGTATTACTGAACGTTTTAGCTATTGCCAATATTCCAAGAGCCATTTTTCAAGGGAAACCGTTCTATGCATTTATTAGCAGTTCGGCTACCATAGCAGCACTTACCTTTTTATTCGGCGCCGCTTTATTCCCCAATTTGATGATTTCTTCCCTTAAACCGGAATATTCATTAACCCTTTATAACGCTGCCTCATCCGTTAAAACACTTCATTTAATGCAAACTATTGCCTTTATCGGAATGCCGTTTGTCCTCACCTATACCTTTATTATTTATTGGGTTTTCAGAGGAAAAACAAAGCTGAATAAATTCAGTTATTAAAACTAATTATTA
>SBGQ01000065.1 GCA_006226965.1 bacterium
TGTAGAAGATTTCAACTCTGATAAAAAGAATTTATAAAAAGGATGTTCATAATTATAAGAATTATAATATGTATTTGTTTCGCTGTTTAGATCATCAAATATTTGTTCGAAAAAATTTCCAAACTGAGATATTGAAGTGTTGATTTGATCTTTATTCTTTTTATAGCTATTGAATTTATCAAGAAGTAATTGTAAAGCAACATTAGTTGCAATGTCCTCAATATATTCTCCTTGATAGCCGTTTTCTATTAATGGGTCTTCAATTTTTAGCAATTCTAAATATCTATTAAAGACGCTTTCGCCCAACACACGCATTTGGCGTCCGGCGTTGTTGAAATAATATTCACGGGTTACTTCTGCGCCGTTCCATTCATATAATCTGGAAATGGTATCGCCTAAAACGGCATTTCTACCGTGGCCAACGGTTAATGGACCGGTTGGATTGGCACTTACGAATTCAACTAATACTTTTTTACCGGCGTGAACATCGGTTTTGCCAAACTCAGCACCTTTTTCCAAAATAAAAGCGAGTTGGTCTTGCACCCATTTATTGGTGAGTTTAAAGTTGATGAAACCCTGCCCTGCAATTTCAACTTTGGAGATATACTCCGGATTGTATTGTAGTTTCTCAACCAATTCCTGTGCTATTTGGCGCGGATTTTTTCGGAGAGGTTTCGAAAGCATCATCGCAACATTTGTTGATAAATCGCCATGTTCGGCAATTTTTGGCTGTTCGATAATAAAATCTGGTTTGCTTTCGAGCTCGAATCCGTTTAAAGCTGCATCAATTAATTGAGCGATATAGGTTTTCATGGGTTGGAAACACAATAAAAGGTTAAAAAATCGCACAAAATATACGGTTCTTTTCCTGCTTTTGGGTCAAAAATCCATGAGTCCCAAACTGGAAAGACTTACGTAAGAATTTCCGGCAATGATAAGGTGGTCAATCAAGTCAATTTCGAAGAGTTTTAAAGCTTGGTGAATCCGTTTGGTGATAACTTTATCAGCCTGAGAAGGATTTTGGTTTCCGCCGGGATGATTGTGAATAACAACTACACTTCTAGCAGAATCAAATAAAGCCTCTTTTACAATGCGTTGTATGTCAATTGTAGTACCTGAAAGATTTCCGGCGGTAAGTTGTTTTTCAGAAATAATGCGAAGCTGACTATCCAGCGTAACCACAATGAACGCTTCGTAAGTTAAATCTCGGAGTTTACTTATATATCGTTCGCCGATAGCTTCAGGTGAATTCATCTGTTGTTTTATTTTTGAACCGCTTCGTTGAATTCTTCTGCTTAATTCGAAAGCTGCCTCCAGCGTTACGGCTTTTACAGAACCAATGCCCGGAATCGTGGATAATTCTTTCCAACTTTTTTTAAATAAACCTTCAAGATTATTGGATTTTTGTAAGATAAATCGGGATGTATCTAACACATTCCTGCTTTTTGACCCCGTTCTGATTAATATGGCTAAAAGCTCTGCATCCGTTAAATATTCCGCACCAAATTGCATCAATTTTTCACGCGGTTGTTCTTCTGATGGAAGCTCTTTTACGGTTTGTAAGGAAATTGGAATATCATCAACTGAATAGTGCATTACATTACGCTTAATTTATTTAGGAAGTAGATGCTCTTGTTAAATAAATCTTACAGGTTTGATGCGATGAAATACTCTTGGTTACCAGGTATTTCTTTTTAAATACTTAAAAAGAAATAAGTTTTTTCAGAAACCCGTTTTAGTGCTTAGCGTTAATGGTTTCATAAAATCAACTTTGTTACTACCTAATTAATAATTTTTGATTTAACTAAGCTCAATTTTGCCGATATTTACAAATCTGTGAATATGATGGTTGAGCTATAATCCTGTTGATGAAAATCTTTAATCAAATAGCAATTGCATTTATTTTGGTGCTCGTTGGGGTATCGACTGGTTTGGCACAAACCGGATACTATAGAAGTGTGGTTGCGGGCTCGGGAAATTGGTCAAATACGGCTTCTTGGGAATATTCCGCAGATAATATTTCGTTTGGTGTAATTACTACAGAAGGATATCCGGGGGAGTTGGGTATTCCTACATCCGTTTTAGTACGAGACGGTGATACCATTGTATTAGAAGTGAGTCCTGCAAATGCAATCGGTGCGTTAACAGTTGGAGAAGGTGCTTCAGGTGTGTTAAGTTTTGGTGATGATGCAACAGTAAGGACGTTAACGATAAGTAATAGTGTTACAATCGCTTCCGGTGCATCGGCATCTTCAGCATCATCCGCCGTTCATGTCTTAACAATTGGCGATGATTTAACTGTAAACGGAACATTCGATGGGTTTACATCAGGTACTCAAGCGATTAATGTGAACTTAACGGGTGCGGCATCAATTATTTCGGGCTCAGGAACCATCGAGTTTAACACCGTTACATTTAATCATACAGGAACAACTACAGTAAGCACTAACTTTAGCGTACAAAATCAATTTTCAATTACCAATACAGGTACTGTTAATTTAGGCACTTCAACCATTAGCGGCACCGGAGCTACAGACACCTTTTCGATGAGTACCGGAACTTTGGTAATTGGTGGTACTAATACATTTCCGGGCGGTTTTGAAACCATCACATTAACCGGGGGAACCGTTCACTATGCGGGTTTAGCGCAGACCGTTGCACATCAGGAGAGTGATGGCGGTCCAATTGCTTATAATAATATTCAAATTTCAGAATCTGTCGCAGCTGCAAATGCCAAAACCTTAGGCGGTAATTTAGATATTAACGGTTCGCTTACATTGGAAACCGGTGTTGATTTTAACCTTGGAACATCAACCATAAATATTGCCGGAAGTTGGGTTCAAAACGGAACAATTAACTACACGGTTGGTACCTCGCACGTTGTTTTCGATGGCGCCGGATTTCAACAAATAAACAACCCGATAAATGCCGATCCGATTGAGTTCTACACATTTACGGCATCCGGTGGAGGAATAATTAGTATTGGCGCTGCTAGTACAACATATATTCATGAAGATTTCTCTTTAACTAGCAATACAGGAATTACATCCGCTTCTAATGTGTATGTAAGAGGAGATTATTCAGTTGCATCGGGAAGTTCTTATCAGCAAACTGCAGGGGTAATTGTTTTTGATGGTAGCGGAGCTCAAAATATTGACGTCAATAATTCAACATTTATCAATACATATTTTGATAATGGTGCCCCTTCGCAAAAAACACTTTCCGGAAATTTGAGTTTATCTGGGTTGTTTTATGTTTACAATGATGCTGATGTGACAGATGCAGGAATTGGTCAAGCGCATACACTCGTAAATATTCGAATTGATGGCGCGGTGAATTTTCAGGGAACAGTAATGGCTTCTGGGCAGATTTACGATAACATTGATAATGCAATCGATTTTGGAACTGCCGATTTAATTATGAACGCCGGTCAGATTAATACCAATAATGCGTTAACTGTACACGGAGACGTAACAATTAATTCCGGAACGTTTAATATTCTTTCAGGCGCATCACTCACGGGTAATACTCAATCATTTACGGTTAATTCCGGAGCAGTTTTGGATATTGATGCGAATGATGGATTCCCGACAGGGTTCTCTAGTTATTCCTTAAGTCCAACATCGACGGTTTCTTATACTTTAAACGGAGCACAAGTAGTTCGCGGTGGTTTAAGCTACGGTGAATTAGAACTGGGCGGCGGAGGTACAAAAACACTCGACGGTGCTGTTACCGTTTCATATTTTGTTGATTTGAACAATGCGGTTACAGCCGATTTTTCAACATTCACGCATACAATCAGAGATAGAATCTATAATAACTCAGGTTCAACATTTACTTCATCAGGAACAGTAAATCTGTTTATTAGTGATGGTGCTAATTATGAACTCATCGATGAGGGAACGTACACGTTTTCAAATTTGGTGATTGATACCGATGCGTTAACAGGTTCTTATATCTATGATATCAGTGCAGATTTAACGGTAAACGGTAATTTAACGATTCAAAACTCAGGCGGAGATGCTATAAATATTGCCGTTATCGACATGAACACATACACCTATTCCAATGATGGTGGTGATGTATTAACTGTTGGTGATCATCTTGAGATAAGAACGGCAGGAGCGAGTTCGCTAGAATCAACCGTCAATTCGTTTTTATCGAATTCATTTAGTTCTCAATCCATTGTGCATTACAATGGTACAACAGATCAAAATGTTACCAATGTTATAAGTCCGTACGGAGCATTACACTTTAGCGGTAGCGGAAATCGAATCGCAACCGGTGCATTAGATGTAAATGGTTTAATCTCTGATAGAGGCGGTGCGTTTTTATTTGATTTAGGAACCTTTACACACAACTTTGCCGGGGATTTTTCATTTGATGGTGATAATACAACCATTGGAACATCAACGGTAATTTTTGACGGTGGTAGCCAGTTAATTTCTGATGTCGGCAACCCGGGAACACTCTTTTTCTACAATGTTACTTTTGCAGGAACAGGTACAAAAACACTTGATGATAATTATAACATTGAAGGTACAGTAACAATAAATCCAAGTATTACTGTTGATGCATCTTCTAACGATGTTGATATCTATTTAGCCGGAGACTGGACGAATAACGGAACGTTTACCCAATTAACAGGCGAGTTTTATTTCGACGGAACCGGCGGAAATCAAAATATCAGCAACGCTGTAAATTCATTTGGAAACGTGTTTGTTCAAAAACCTTCCGGTGTGCAACAAATTACGTTACTGAACGATTTGGTTATCTCCGGTTCACTCCAAGTGAATGCATCCAATACATTTACAACAGGTACAAATGATGTATATATCGGCAATGATTTAACAATTCAGGCCGGCGCTGTCTGGGATCAAGATATTGCATCTGTATTGTTTTTTAACGGAACAACACTTCAAGAATTAAACTTATTAGAACCTACTTCTGTTTTTACGAATATTACATTTCAAAACAGCGGTGAAAAACGAAATGACAATAATGCATTAAATGTAGATGGAGATTTAATAATCGAGTCGGGAAGTACATTTAATGCAGGAGCATTTGTAATAACAGTTGCCGGAGACTGGACAAACAATGGTTCATTTACACAAACAGGTTCAGTTCAGTTTGATGGTATTGCCCAAACTATTAACGCCTCGACTTTTAACAGGGTTTTGTTTTCAAATTCCGGTACTAAAACGCTGGGCGGCGGTATTACAGTTACGGATGATATTATAATCGATGCAACCGTAACATTAGATGTATCGGCATCAAATTATGCGATTACAGTAGGAGATGATTTTACCAATAACGGGACATTTAACGCCCGAAACGGTCTTGTTACGTTTAATGGATTGACTGGGTTTCTAACTACTGGCGGAAGCAGTTTCTACACCGTAAATTTCAACAAAAATGCAGGCCAAATCATGAATTTGGCGGATAATTTGGATGTGAACAACAATTTGAGTGTTTCATCGGGAGAGGTTGAAATGGACGGCAACGATATTACTTTGTTTGGTTCATTAACCATTGCTTCCGGTGCTGTATTAGATCCGAATTCTACTGCTTCTGATATCACTTTTGACGGAACATCCGGTTCACATACCATCCAAACATCAGGGAATTTACTCCGAACGATAACCGTTAATGCTTCTGGCGCAAGTTATTCCTTGGCTGATGATTTAACATTGTATGCCAATCATAGTTTTACGCTCACAAATGGTTCTTTCAGTTTAAATACAAATACGTTTTCCTTACAAGGCACGGGTGATGTAATAGTAAACGGCGGAACATTTGATATTGATGAAAACGCCATACTTCAAATTCCAAACGGCAGAAGCATCACAAATAATGGCGGGGTTTTCAGAGTTGTCGGAACGGCAGGAAATCCAGCAAGAATACAAAGAAACGGTGCAACAGGCGGATATACAATTACACAAACTTCCGGAACATTTCATGCTTTGTATTATGAAATATTCAATACTCAAACCACGGGTTTAACCATTTCCGGAGGCTCAATTGATGCTACAAACAATTTTAGCAACGGTACATTTTCGAGCGGCTCAGGTACTCAATACCTGAATGTGTCCGGCATCACCATTACCGGAATAATTGCAGATAATGTCATTTTTGGTTCCGGCCCTACCTATAACGTTACAAGAACTTCCGGAACGGGTGTTATTACTTTTGAAGACGCAACGGGAACACTTGCCGGAGAGGCATACGAAAACGATGGCGGTTCTTTAATTGACTGGACCTTTCCTGCGGGTATTTATTGGGATGGCGGCGGAGATGCCCTAACCTGGTCTGATGATTTAAACTGGAGCGGTAATACTGCGCCGACATCAGGAAGTAATGTATATCTAAACCATGATTTTGTTGGAACAACATATAGTGTTTCCATTGATGACTCTGATGCAGAAGCAAACAGAGTAATACTTGACGCACAAGGCGGTAATCCAATTACATTAACCATAACCTCAGGATTTGATTTAACGGTTACTACCAGTTTTCAAATTGGTGCTTCAACTACGGTTGTGTTAAACGATGCGTCATCCGTTCTTTCAATAGCTGAGTCGTTCCAGAACGCAGGAACTTTTACACATACTAACGGCTTACTTCGTTTTAACGGTAGTTCAGGGAGTCATTTATTAAACTTCGGCGGTAGTTCAGTCTATAATTTTGAGATGGATGCCAATGGAACAACGTACACCTTAGCATCTGCACTAGATGTAAATAATGACATCACCTTAACCGATGGAACGCTTAATGTCTCAACCAGTAATTTTGCTCTTACCGTTGGCGGCGATTGGACAAACGTAGGATTGTCAACCTTTCAGGCACAATCTGGTACAGTAACTTTCGATTTGGGCGGAACCGGTACACAGACGATTTCCGGCGGACCGTTTTACAACTTAACACTAACGAACGGAACGGGTTCGGGAACAGCTACCAAGCAACTTACTGGAAACGTCGATATCAATAACACGGTTATTATTAATGCGAATACCATTTTCGATGCGCAGACGAATAACTTATATGTAGGCGGAAACTGGACAAACAATTCTTCAACAGGTGCCCTTACACAATCCGGAACAGGGTCTGTAACGTTCGATGGAAGCGGAAATCAAACCATTGATAACGGAAGTTTTGCAACAACATTCAATAACCTGATAATTACTAATACGGGAACGGTAACCTTAGCGGCAAACTCAAGTGTAAACGGTAACGCTCAAGTAAGTTTTAGTACGGGTACCTTTAATCTTTCAACATTTACATTAAACGGTGTAGGCGGCTCGAACTCATTTACGGTTTCAGACGGGTCTATAATTCAATTGTATGGAAGCAATTTTCCTTCAACTTTTGAAAGTATTGATTTAGCAGCAAACTCAACGGTTCAATATCGAGCAAACAGTAACCAAAACGTAGCTGCTGCAACGTATGGAAACTTACAATTCTTAAGAAGTAATGCAGGAAATCTTCAAACAAAAACAGCTTTAGGAGATATTTCTGTTGTAGGTGCACTTACAATTGTTGACACCGATACCGAATTTAACTTAAATGGAAACACACTCACCCTAACAGGAAATCTTTCGCTACCAACGGGTGGACGTGCGATAGTTTGGGGCGGCGGAACAGTAGAGCAAAATAATACTGTCGATTTCAATTTTGATGCTGATATTACAGAGTGGCCAAGCTTAGTTTTAAGCGGTTCCGGTACAAAAGATTTATTTACCAATATTAATGTTACAGGTGATATTACCGTTCAAAATGGGGTGAATTTTAGAATGGACGCTTTTACTGTAACAGGAACAGGTGGCGTTCAGGATTTTACAGTTGATAATGGTGGTCAATTAAGGGTAAGAGTGCCGTCGGCTACATCAGTAGCGTTCCCTACAAACTTTGATACCTACGGTTTGGGTGCTAATTCAACCGTGACAATCGACGCTTCAATACCTCAAACTATTTATACAGCTGTTACTTACGGAAATCTGACTTTGGGCGGAGGGTCAACCGCAACTATTGACGGAGACCTTTATGTAACCGGTAATTTTACATCTGGAACGGCAACATTTTTAGATAATAACTTCGATTTATACTTCTCGGGCAGCGATATCCAATTGAATAATTACACGGCATCAGTTGGTACAAAAGTAACTTTAGACGGAACGGCACAAACCTTAAGAGAATCGGTTACAAACACATTTAACCTACAAGAAATCGTATTTGCAGGTTCCGGTACAAAAACACTAGCTGACAATGACACCTATGATGTAAACGGAAATATTACCGTAAACCCTGGTGTAACGGTAGATTTTTCAAGAAATATGACGTTTTCCGGATCAACGTTTACCGATAACGGAACATTCAATCACACATTAAATACGATAACATTTGACGGTGCGGCACAAAGCATAATTACCAATTCGAGTACAGCCTTTTATTCATTGGTATTTACAAACGGAACGGCTAAAACGTTTACTACACACGGAGCCGATATTAATGGAAATATCACGATTGATATTGGCGCGAGTCTGAACTTGGGCTCATTTGATTATACATTGGGCTATACCGGAGCAAACTTTATTGTAAACGGAACTCTAAATGCAGCATCAGCCAATTTAACATTAGATGGCGCGAATCCGGATTTACCGGCTGGTTTTACAGTTAATGATTTAACGCTTAGTACCACCGGTGATGTTGATATGACCGGAAGTATAGATGTAAACGGCGATCTTACTATTGGTCAGCAATTGGATGTGAATAACGCAGCCTATACGATTAATATAGGTGGCGATTTCATTAACAACGGGATTTTTAATGATTTTAATGGTGATATAACATTTGACGGTGCGAATGCCAGTGTTTCCATTCAATCAAATGGTGCTTCGTTTTACAATGCAACCTTTTCGCCATCGGTAGGAACGGTTTATTCATTGACATCAGCATCCAATCAAATAGAAGCGGGTTTAACAATTGGAGCCAACACCAATCTGGATTTAAATGGTAAGGCATTAACACTAGGTTCCAATATTGCCGCCGGAAAAACTGCTACTGTAAACGGAACGCTAACAATCGATGATAATTCAGTATTAACGATTGATAACAACAATACAGCCTATTCAATTACGGTAAACGGAACCTTGAACATGGTTGGTTCGGCGTTGAATATTGCAACTCTTACCAGCATAAATCAAGCAAATACAAGAAGAACAGCGTTAACGGTATCAGCAACCGGAACTGTACATGCGAGATATTATTTAATAGAATATTTAGATAATAATGGATTGGTTTTAACCGATGGGGCAACTGTTGACGGTACAAATAACTTTAGTGATGGTTCATGGACGAATATTGTTACAGCAACAGGTGGTCCATACTATTATTTACAGACAAATTCGGTTCCGATTGGCGGCACTATTTCAAATGTAAGTTTCGGATTCTCTGGTACACCAATTCCCGCAACTCATTATAACGTTCAACGTGATCCGGCTGCCGGAACAACTATTACATTTGGAGGAACAATTTCAGGCACCTTGGGCGGTGAAGCTTATGAAGATGATAGCGGTTCTAAAATTACTTGGCCAGCAGCTTCAAGTGCCATTTGGACAGGTTCGTTCAATACGGATTGGAATCAGGCTGCAAACTGGAACACGCTTTCAGTTCCACTATCAACAACTGATGTAACCATTCCACTGGTAACGAATAACCCGAGAGTTACAACTGCAAATGCAACCTGTAAAGATTTAACGATTACAAACGGCGCATTAACACTAGAAAATGGATTCGATTTAGCCATAACCGGAAACTTAGTAATCGGTACGAGCACAAATGCCGGGGCTTTAATTGTGGCTTCATCAACATCTGAAATTGATATTGCAGGAAGTTGGACAAAAGGAAGCAATGGTATTTTCACAAATGGTAGTTCAACCGTAACCTTTAACGCTTCGTCAGGTTCTGTAACGATAACACCTGGAACATCTGCCTTTAACGATGTCGTTTTTGACGGAGCGGCCACATTTATATTAGCCGGTACTATACTAGATTTTAACGGTGATATAACCATAAATAGCGGAGTTGTAAATCCATCAACAGGGAATTATACCATTACGCTAGCCGGAGATTTGAATAATGCGGGCGGTTCAATAAACAATGTAACAAACGGTTTAATAACACTCGATGGTGCCGCTCAGGCAATAACAGGAGTCACAATAGACCAATTAACAGTTGCCGGTACTGGAAGTAAAACATTTAATGGTTCCAACACCATAAACGACAATTTAATTGTTTCTTCAACACTGGTTACTGCTGTTGGAGCAACCTTGGATATAAACGGAACGGTTACAATAAATACAGGCGGAACGTTTAATAATCTTGGCGGCGGAACACATACGGTTGCCGGTGCTTCTTGGTCGAATTCAGGAACCTACTCAGGAACAGGTACCATTAATTTTGACGGCGGAAATCAAACAATAAATGCATCTGCTTTTGCAGGGCTGGAGCTCTCCGGTACTGGTGTTAAAACATTGGGCGGCAACCTTACATTGTCGGGCGATTTAACTCTTAGAAGTACATTTACAAGATTAGAATTAGTTACTTATACCCTTACACATTCAGGTTCCGGAACAATGACTGTTGAAGGGGCTCAGACCATTTATGTGAATGGTTCAAACAATTTTCCAAGTGGTTTTGCCAGTTATGTGTTGGATGCTACATCAAATGTATATTACAGAAGTACAAGTGGCCAGACAATTCGTGGAGGCATTTCATATGGAAACCTGCATTTAAATAATGCAAATACAAAAACACTTGGTGGGAATATAATTGTACAAACCGATATTACTTTTAATGATGCCACATTAGATGTTTCTGTAAATAACTATTCCATTAATGTTGGCGATGACTGGAATAATCAAAGTACAGGTTCTTTTATTGCCCGTTTAGGTGATGTTACGTTTGATGGTTCGAACTCGGTTGATGTACAGGAAATAAACTCGTCCCTGTCAGGTACAAAATCATTTTATAAACTCACAGTAAACAAAACGAATGGTTCACTTCGTGTTGATGACCAAAACTTAACTGTTGCCGATAACCTTTCAATTATTGACGGAACATTTAACCCCAATAACTTACAGATAAATATCGGTGGTTCATTAGACAATACAGGCGGAGATTTTTCACAATCCGGAATCGTTGTTTTTACATCAACAAGCGGAGCAGAAAATATTAGAAGTAATGGTTCAAGTTTCCTTGATGTAACAATAAACGGTACAGGAACCATCTTTACGATTCAGGATAATTTTACAGCGAACGGAAATTTCTTATTAACGGCTGGTACATTAGATGCAAACGGTAAAACAGTTACACTAGGGGATGGCGCAACAGATATTGTAACAATTGACGGTACACTTGATATTGATGCAAATGCAATTTTGGCAATCGGAAATACTGTAAATATTACCGTGAACTCCGGCGGAACAATTCGTGCCGTTGGAACCGCAGGAAATCCGGCGACTGTAACCCGCTCAATCACAGGTAACTATGCTTTTCTTGTAAATGGTACTATTCATGCCAATAACTATGTATTTGAGTATATGGATGCAAGCGGCATTCAAATCAGTAATTCGGGCACTGTTGATGCAACCAATAACTTTAGCAACGGTACATTCACAAACGGAGTGGCGAGTGGAACCTTTTTACGAATAGAAAACACCCAAACCTTAGCAATCGATAATATAAGTTTTCCTACTAATCCGGGTGGAGCGGCATCAAATGTTACAAAGGTATCTTCACTTTCCGGAGTAATAACTCTAACAAATGCATCTGGTGCCTTTTCCGGTGAAGTTTACGATGATGATCCGAACGATTTAATTGATTGGCCAACTCCTGTAATATTAACATGGACGGGCGGAACAAGTACAAACTGGTTTACAGCTACTAACTGGTCGGCAAACTCTGGGCCTAATATTGTTCCCACCGGTGCTGAAGATGTTATTATTGCTACAGCAACTAATCAACCAATTATCAATACTTCCGGTGCTATCACCAAAAATATAACAATCAATTCAGGTGCTGTTTTAACTATAAACACAGCTAATGAAACAGGTAATGATTTTGAAATTCAGGGAAATTTAACCTTAAACGGTACATTGGCCGGAACCAGTAGCTCTGATACCATTTTAGTTGCAGGTAGTTGGACACGTGGTGGTTCAGGAGTGTTTACTCCGGCATCGGGGACGGTGATTTTTAATGGTACATCTGGAGCGTATACCATTAGTAATGGCGGAACCGGATTCTACAATTTTGCCGTAAATGCTACGGCTTCTTATACACTTGCATCTAATATGCTCATCTCAAATAATCTGAGCATTGTTTCAGGTACACTAGATGCTTCTGCTTCGAACTATTCGATTTCAGTTGGTAACACTTGGACAAATGCAGGAACATTTACTCCACGCTCAGGAACAGTAACATTTACTCGTGCAACGGCCGGAACAGTTAATGTAAATAACGGAAGTTCTGCATTTAATAACTTAACTATAAATGGCGGTGCATCAACTATTTTTACCCAGAATACCAATGGTTTGACCATCAACGGAAATTTAACAATTACGAATTCAACCTTAGATTTGAATAGTTTGAATTTGGTGATGGGCGACGGAACAGGCTCTGATATTTTAACCGTAAACGGTACGATTGATATTGATGCAAACGCACAATTAAAAATGGGTGCAAGCTCTACTATTCAGGTTCAGAGTGGAGGGGTGTTTAGAGTTGTTGGTTCAGATGAATCTAATATTGCAACTATTACTAGGAATTCAACAGGTACATACACTTTTATAGCTTCTAGCGGATCAACAGTACATGCCCGTTATTATGCGTTAAGTTATATGGGTGCCAATGGAATACAAATTCAAAGTGGTGCCACAATAAACGCTGTTAACAATTTTTCTGACGGAACGTTTTCGAATGGAACGAGTGGCGGAAGGTATCTGGAAATCATTTCTTTAGGTACAAATCATATTGCATCAAATGTTACATTTAATTCCGGCCCGACAAAAAACGTGAGAGCTACAAGCGGAACCGGAAATTATATTGAGTTTGAAGATGCTACAGGTCTGCTTTCTGGTCCCGCTTATGAAGATGATGATGCTTCGGCAACTACAGGAGCCGTTCGTTGGTCTTCAACTTCAACAATTTATACATGGACAGGTGCTTCCAATACAGATTGGAATACTTTAGCAAATTGGGATGACGGAATAGGAGTTCCTCTTTCTTTACCTGATGCAAGTATTGATGTAGTAATTCCAAATGTGGCCAACGACCCGATAATTTCAGCCGCTGATGCAAATGCAAACAATCTAACTATTCAGTCGGGTGGTGTGTTAGTAATTAATTCAAACAGAAGTTTAACCTTGGCCTCAAGTTTTACAAATGGTGGTACACTAACCATTTCCAATGGCTCAACATCAACTTTATCTGTTGGTAATAACTATTCGAATTCCGGAACAGTGACATTTGGAAACGCATCAACAGTAGAGTTTACCGCTGCCACGGGTATTAAGTCCTTAGCATTTGGCGGATCATCACTAAACAATCTAACTCTAAACGGCGCTGCGACATTTAACCTGACATCAAACTTAGATGTAAATGGAAATTTGACTATTTCCGCCGGTGTTTTAGACGTAACAACAAGTAACTATCAAATTAATGTTGCCGGAAATTGGACAAACTCAGCAACGTTTACATCTCGCTCCGGCCGTGTCATTTTTGATGGATCTGGTGCGCAAAATATTGATGGCGGTGGTTTAACGAGTGATAAACGTTTCTATAATCTTCGTATAGCAAAATCGAATACAGCAACGTTTACTTCAGATATATATGTACTGAGTAGTTTAGAGTTAATCAGCGGAAGTTTAAATCTTGGCACAGGATCGATTGAAACAACAGGAACATGGAGTAATACAAACGTTACTATTGTTCCTTCAACGAGTACAGTAGTCTTTTCCGGTTCTAGTTCAACATCAATAGCACCAAACACCCAGTCTTTCAACAACGTAACGGTTAATAAAACGGGTGGAAACCAAGTTAGTTTAACAGGTAATACTACGATTAATGGGGTGTTAACCGTAACCGCAGGAACGTTTTACCTGAATGGTCGCAGACTCAATTACGGAGACGGTGCAGATGCAATGAGTATAACCGGAACCTTATATATTGACGCCGGAGCGATTCTTGGCATGCACCAAAATGCATCAGCTGTGGTAAATTCAGGAGGTGTGTTACGAGTAACAGGTTCAAATGCATCAAATGTGGCAACAGTAACTCGTCAGGCAACAACAGCGGGTTGGCAAATGACTGTAAACGGTGAGTTAAGAGCACAATTTGCCTTATTCGAATATTCGGGTGGAGATGGTATTACACTTGGTGCAACAGCTACACTAAACGCAACTCAAAACCTAAGCAATACAACTTTCCAAAATGGAATCGGGGCTTCGTATGTAACGAATAACGCACCGATTACGAGTACCTTAAGTCAGGTAACAATAAATGCCGGCCCGACTTACAATTTTTCAGCAACAGACGGAGCTATTAGTTT
Organism: bacterium; assembly: GCA_006226965.1. Taxonomy (GTDB): domain Bacteria; phylum Bacteroidota; class Rhodothermia; order Balneolales; family M1805; genus M1805. The sequence goes on from SBGQ01000065.1 coordinate 14,603, forward strand.
TGATAATTATACAGGAACACTTGCAGGCAGCCGATTTGAAAATGACGGCGGCGCAGATCAAGGATACCTGTTATGGGCGTTTAATGGTTCGCAAAGTATAGCCGGAATAGGTACATATAACTTTGGAAACGAAGTTGTAGTAAATGTTACCGGAATTGCGGGTTTAACCGACTTAGAGGTTGATTTGCGAAACGAGCTTTATGAATCAGACTACAATGCATTGCCAAGATATTACAGACTCATTTATACAGGTGGAACTGCTACTGGTGATATTACATTTGGATATTCTGAAAGCGAATTAGGTACAATTAATGAATCAAATTTAAGAGTCTGGGTCCATAAAGGAGGATTAGTTTGGGCAAATCTTGGTGGTGTTGTTGATGAAGTAAACAATACAATTACCGTTTCCGGATATACACTTGGCGAAGGTACAGCAGCGGAAACCATGAATAAAGCCAATCCGAATAACCCCAATGTTTTAGATGGAAGCGAAGACTTTTTGTTATCTGATGAAAATAGCCAAGCGTCATTACCGGTTGAGCTTACTCGTTTTGAAGTTATTGATGAACATGAGCCGGGTTTAACAAAACTTGAGTGGGAAACAGCTACCGAAACCGAAAACTACGGTTTCTATTTAAGCAGAACATACATCGGCTCGGATAATGTTGATTTGGAAAAACCAACAATGCCTAGAGATACAACTTGGATTGAATTAGCATTTGTTGAAGGCGCAGGAAATTCCGTTGAAAAACAAGTGTATTCATTCGAAGATGGCGATGTTCAAGAAGCAGGAAAGTACCTCTATCGTTTAATTCAAATGGATTTTGACGGAAAAACGACAGCTTATGACCCGATTGAGTTTTTATATACCGGTCCTGAGACATTCAGCCTAAAGAATAATTATCCCAACCCGTTTAATCCTGTTACGGTTATTCCTTACGATGTAGCTGAAAGAACGGCTGTTCGAATCGAAATCTTTAATGTATTGGGTCAGCGAGTAAGTACACTCGTTAATGAAGTTAAAAACCCGGGTACGTATAAAATCGAGTTCAGAGCAAGCGGTTATGCTAGCGGCGTGTATATCGTTAGATATTCAGCACAGGGTAGGTCGTTCGTTAAAAAAATGCTGCTCGTTAAATAGCTTAAAAAGAACGAAGCAAAACCATTTCAAATCAATCCATTAGTCATTTAAAAAGCGGTACACTAAAATTCCTTCTACCGACTTTGTGTTTTTGATGTAATCCTTAAGCGATTTTTCGGAGATTTCAACTTTATTGGATTTGCTGGATGCATGCAAAAGATGGCTCACGCCGTTTTTTTTGTAAATAAACCCGGTATGAGTTACATCAATCCCTTTAATTGTAGCAACAAGCGCAATTAAATCCCCATGTTTTAAAACGGACTCAGCCTCGGAAATAGTTGCTTTTGGTAAAACAAATAATGTTGGTTTAAAACTCTTTTCTGTCTGTTTGATAGCCTCAAAATTAGCATCATCAGCTAAATGCTCGTACGACTCACGATGTGTACTCATGAAGTCTAAGTTGATGGATTTTGGTTTGAAAAACTGTGATTCAACACGTTTGATTAATCCCTTTTTCTGATTGTTATCCAACCATTCAGAGTAATAATGTAATCGGGATGGATAGCCATCTCTTTTACCGTCTCGGTATCTAATAAACTCCAAAACGTCTTTAAAATCCTCAAAACTAGGATTTTCAATTTTCTGATAAGCAAAAAATGTAGCCAGTACATATTCAACATAAGTAGTGCAATCTACATTCAATAGATTAATTACCAAGGATGTATCAGCGGTAACTTCAAGTGTATGGGCAACATAGGGTTTGTCAATAAAGGTTAAAGCTATTTGTTCCCATTTTTTAACAGGTTCTGCCTGATTGTCAACCTTTATGGTTCCCCAGAATGATACATCGTTTGGTGTACAATAAACTTGCGCGAGGCTCACTTTTGTTTGTAAAGCTAATAGCGTGAGCAGAACTAGGAAAACGGGACGAAAAATTTTAGGCGTTGCCATCTGAAATACCTCAAATTGATATAAAGGAACTCATCAAGAATAAAATATTCTCCGATTAAGGTCACGTAAAATAAATTTTATCGCCAATTTGATGCGAAATTATCCTCATTTTGCTACTTTCCAATGTTTTGTATTCAATACAGGCATACTAAAAGTTGTTGGGTTAGTAAATCAAATCAATAAAGCCTGAAATTGAATTACTGAATTAATTTTCAACATTTAAATTTTAAAGCATGGAAAACAACGTGTCGGGTGGAGCAACCTTTTTTGGGCACCCAAGAGGTTTAGCAACGCTTTTCTTCACTGAAATGTGGGAGCGTTTCTCTTATTACGGAATGCGCGCAATTCTCATTTTATTTATGGTAACAGATACCGCGAAAGAAGGTTTAGGCTTAGATTCAGAGACGGCCGGCGCAGTTTACGGTTTATATACAGCAGGCGTTTACCTGTTAACTTTACCCGGTGGCTGGTTAGCAGATAACATTTTTGGCCAAAGAAAAGCGATTTGGTACGGTGGTATACTCATTATGATTGGTCACTTATTGTTAGCCGTTCCGGGTAGCACAACCATTTTCTTTGCCGGTTTATGTTTTGTAGCGATGGGTACAGGTTTGTTAAAGCCAAATATTTCTTCCATTGTTGGTGATTTATATCCTGAAGGAGGCGCAAAACGCGATGCCGGATTCTCCATTTTTTATATGGGTATAAACATTGGTTCAATCTTAGGGCAAACTCTAGTTTCTTTATTAGCAGAAAAAATTAACTGGCACTACGGTTTTGGTTTAGCTGCAATCGGGATGTTTGCCGGATTAGTTCAATATCGTTTAACACAAAATCACTTGTTTGATATCGGTTTAGAGCCGAAAGCAAAAGACAAGTCTGTTGCTGATGAAAAATCTAGTCCTTTATTAGCTGTAATCTTCGTTGTTACATTGGTTGCGTTTATTTCGGGATTACAATTCTTAGGATATATCGACTTAGCGACAGCAAGAGGTTTAGCTGAGGCCGTTGGTGTTCTTATTGTTTCTGTAACCGTGTTTTACTTTGCCTACATTTTTATTGCTGGCGGTTTGCACGAAGAAGAAAGAAAACAAGTATTTGTCATTTTCTTGTTATTCATCGGTGCTGCATTATTCTGGTCAGGTTTTGAACAAGCCGGTTCTACGTTAAACCTATTTGCTTTCCAGCATACCGATAGAATGTTATTCGGTTGGGAAGTTCCGGCTGGTTGGTTACAAAGCGTGAATCCAATTCTTATCGTAATTTTAGCTCCGATAGTTGGCGCTTTATGGGTTCGATTGGCTGCAAAAAATATGAACCCGTCAACACCTGTGAAATTTGGATTTGGCTTAATTCTGATGGCAGTTGGTTTCTTCGTAATGTACCTCGCAGCAGGTTATGTAACACAAGGGATGCAGGTGGGAATGACATGGTTAGTAATGACCTATTTCTTCCATTCAGTCGGTGAATTAGCACTAAGCCCTGTTGGTTTAAGTGCAACCACTAAGTTAGCACCTCGAAAATATTATGGCCAAATGATGGGAATCTGGTTCGTAGGTGCATCTTTAGGCAACCTGATTGCAGGTTTATTCGCAGGAGAATTCGACCCGAACAATACAGCCGGTTTACCGGATTTATTCTTTAGCGTTGTGATTTTTGGTGGAATTGCCGGTGTGGTATTCTTCTTAATCAGTCCGTTTGTAAATAAATGGATTGGTAATCACAATTAAACGGATTAAAATCGTTTTAAAAGCCGACAGAAACTGTCGGCTTTTTTTATTTCAGGTAAATGATGTCCTCAAAAGTGCCTGAAATCCCATTATATTTAGTGTTTTATCAACAAAGACTAAAACTGGTCTAAATTTTGATAAATACTTATATGAGGGTGTAATCGTAGGTTAAGCGCCCGTATTTAGAAATCTCGCATATCGGTTTGAAACTAAAACTCTGTCTCAGTGCAATTATTTTGGCAATTCTTGCCACAACATCCTATGCTCAGCAAGGGAGAGGCTTGTTTTTATCTACATTCGGGGTAGATGCGCCAAATACTTATGGCGATTTTGACAATATCCAAGCATTCTATTTCGACATCCCAAAATCAGAAACAAAACCCATTTACTTACGCTTATTTGATGCGGATATAGGCGGAGCTTATGATGAAAAACACGGCGAATTTGACACAGAAACACAGTTTATTGTTTTAGGCGGTGCATCAGCTAATAAAACTTACGGAGCTGGTTTTCAAAATGAATACAACCGAATTGAATTCGCAAAAGAGGACGAATTACTAAAACGTATTTTCACAAATCGAGGTCCGGGTGATTCCAGATGGTACAGTTTACTACAGCTGCCTCTTGAAAAAGGTTTTGATTTGGGGAACGGGTTTGTACGATTTGCATTAATCTCAAAAGGTCTTAAAGGAGATGACGGTAACTTCTTCGATTTAGCTCTGAGTTATTCTGAAACAGAGAAAGTCCCGCCGACGAGTACTAAAACCTTTGTCTATGATTTATCTCTGAGAATTCCTTCACTTTTATTATATGATTGGACGGAGTTTACCGGGCAAATTAAAATCCCGGTCACAGGGTCTGATACATACTATATCAATACGTTTGATATGGATGATGTGCCGATGAATGCATTTATTCCATTGCAGGGTTTACAAGAGCTAACTCCATCCGGCGACGGAAACTGGGTTGAATCGAAAATCGAAATGCAAAAAAACACAGGTGTTGAGTGGTTTGGATTTACATTTTATGGTCGTCCGTTTAATAACACATTCAGTTTGTTGGTTTTAGATGATGATAGGAAACCGGTGCCCATCTTACTTCCAATCACCGATTATGAACCACCCGTTTATCCGCAATTTGCTTATCACACCAAATACAAGCCTGAAGATTGTTATACCATTAATTTTTCTACTGAAATCGCGAATAAAGATTTGGTTCAGTCTCTACAAACAAAATGGATTTTTGAACAAGACACGTTGAGCGGCGAGTCTATTTCAAAACGTTTTGATTCTCTGGGCTATCATCATTTTTCATTAGAAATTTCTGCACGAATTGCCGGAGCAATGCAGCTCTTACAATTTCAAGATTCCGTTTTAATTAATACTCCGCCGGTTGCTTGGGCAGGAGGAGACAGAGCAAGTGTTGCAAACTTTACAATGGCATTCGACGGTACAGTTTCTTACGACCCAGACGGGAAAATAAAACGATACGTTTGGGATTTTGGCGACGGAACAAACGGTTCAGGTGCGAGAGTCGATAAAAAGTATAATGAAACAGGTGTTTATAATGTAAAGCTCACCGTTTACGATGACTCAGGTACAGAATGCGGAGTTGCTGTTTCAGAAGCAAAAGTGAAAATAAACCGCCCGCCGGTGCCAAAGATAATAGCACCAAATTGGGTTCAGCTTGGAGAAGAGTTTACTTTAGATGGTAGAGAATCCAAAGACCCAGACGGAATTATAACCGATTATTTATGGCAAATTGGAAACGACACTCTGATTGAAGGTCCGGTGATTCAATATGCCTTGAGAGAAGAAAAGAACACGGATATCACCCTTCAAATTACAGATGATTCCCGAACCTTTAACTCCTCACAAAGAACAAATTTCACCATTCGTGTAAACAAAAAGCCATGGGCATCAGCGGGTGACGACAAAATAATTTCGCCGAACAGACCTGCAACATTTTCCGGTAGATTTTCTCGTGACCCTGACGGCGAAATTATAGATTACCAATGGCGTTTTCCTGATGGAAGTATACAAAACGGTGAGTCGGTACAACAGTCGTTCACTGAACCAGGTGTGTACAAAGTGTATTTGAAAGTTACAGACAACACCCAAAAAGCATTTGGTTATGACTCATTAACTGTTACAGTTAATGCCCCTCCGGTTGCCGTAATCAAAGGAGAAAAAATCTTTAATACAGGCCGTGTAATACTAGATGCCAGTGAGAGTTTCGACCCTGATGGCGAAATAAACGATCAGTTTTGGGTTATTGACGGAAAGTCTATCAATGGCTCGAAGCTGAATTATGCGTTTGATAAACCGGGAACATACACAATTCAATACACCGTAATCGATAATTCCGGCACGTATTCTGCGGTTCAATCGCAAGACCTTACCGTTGTTGTTAACGATTTGCCACAACCGGTTTTCGAATTACCATCCCAAAAAGCACCCGGAGAAAAAATTCAGTTTTCAGCTGCAAAGTCGAAAGATTCCGATGGTGAAATTATTGCATACTTGTGGGACTTTGGTGACGGTAACAAAGCAGAAGGAATTGAACTCGAGCATAAATTTGACTTTCCGGGAACGTATCAGGTTAGTTTAACCGTGCAAGATAACTTAGGGAAAGAAGCATCAAGTGTAATCTTAACCAAAGAAATTAAAATAAACGCAGCGCCCTATATAGATTACACCATTCCTGAACGAGTATCACCCGGGCAAACCATCCCGATAGATTTATCTCGATCGTTTGATGTTGACGGGAAAATCATCAGCTATGAACTATTGAAAGATTCAGTTTGGGTGAAATCATCAAATCCCAAATTGGAAGCCACAATCAGTTACACACAATCCGAAATTCGTTTAGCAGTTGTTGATAATTCCGGTCAAAGTAACGACCGCAGTGAAGTGAGTATCCCGTTAGCTTTTAACTTATCTCCTGTTGCAATCGGAAACGGAACCATTCGTTCAGCTTCACCTATTATTCAGTTTGATGCGACCAAAAGTTATGACCCAGATGGAGATGAACTAGCTTATTACTGGGATTTTGGTGATGGCAAAAGTATGAAGGGGCCATTGGTAATGCACAAATATAAATTTGGGGGCTCTTTTAAAGCGGTTCTTACAGTAGATGACCAAAGAGGATTAAACAATTCCTTAGCAGTTGATACTGTTTTTGTATTTATTAATCGTCCACCGGAGCCCTATTTCGAACTTCCATCCATTGTTTGTGTTGGCGATACCTTGTATTACGACGGAACGAATTCGTATGAACCTGATGGCGGATTATTGCGCTATGAGTGGATTTTTGGCGACGGAAAATCATCACTTGGCGGAAAAGGAAAACACGTTTACGAACAAGAAGGGCGTTATCAGATTGTGCTTACTTTAGATGATAACGAAGGAATGCCGAATTCAATCGTTAGTTATTCTGTACCGATTGAAGTGGTTGGTGCTCCTGAAGCGTATGCAGGAGAAGATTTTACAGCTTGCGAAGGTGAATTGGTTCAGTTTGATGGATCAGCATCTTCCGTTCCGAGTGAGTCCTATCAGGAATATAGTTGGGATTTTGGTGATGGAAATCAAGAGATTGGGGTTGCCCCGTCACACATATTTAATAAAGCCGGTCGCTACAAAGTTACATTAACAGTAAAAGGCGATATACAGGGTAGTTGTAAGAGTTCTGATACAGATGTGGTTTATGTAACTGTGATTCCAAAGCCACAAGCAAAATTCGAGTTACCTAGTATTGTTCGTTTAGAAGACCCGATTGTGTTCGACCCGACTCCATCAATAGTTGAAGGGCAGCAAATTTCGCAAATTACATGGCAAATTGGCGAAGACGAAACGGTATCCTTTAGAAGAATTCAAAACGAAAATGGTTCTGAGTGGCAGATGTCATCAACAAAACCATTAGAAGGCAGAACTACTTATCCAGATCGTTCAGGATTAGGACAATTGCCAACTTTTGAACGTGTATTACCTGCAGGAGATTATCAAATTAGTTTGATGATAGAGACTCAGTCCGTGGCAAACTGTAATACAGCACAGCAAGTGAAGTATGTAACGATAAAAGATCGTCCACAGTTGGCAGTCGAAGACATTCCGGTATTAGTACCCGGTGTTCCATTTCAGTTTTCAGCCGCCGATGTATCAACAGGATTAAACGAAGTAAAGACGGCTTATTGGAACTTTGGTGATGGCACTACTAAACAAGGCGTATTTGTTTCTCACACTTACAACAAACCCGGTAATTATTCTATTGAATTTATCGCAGATGATGGTTCTGGCGGGGCTTCAGCAATAACCCGTATCGAGAAAAAAGTAAAAGTAAATGCACAACCGAAAGCAGTATTTACTGGTGCTGACAGAGCATTGCCGGGCGACGTAATTACGTTTGATGCTTCTGAAAGCTCTGACGAAGACGGTACAATTACACAATACTACTGGTTCTTCTCTGATGGCGGTAGAGCAGAAGGGGCTGTCGTCGCACACGAATTTAAAAGAAATGGAAATTTCACAGTAACTCTAAGTGTATCTGATGATGCCAATGCACCAAACTCTTTGCATAGTGTTTCTAAGTCTATTCGAGTAGCAAATGCTCCAGATTTGAGTTTATCCGTGCCTAATATTATCTGTCCGGGTACAGAGTTGAATTTAGTTCGCGCATTATCTGTTCCAACAAATGATACTTCACGAGTTCAGTTCTTTATCGGTAATAAGCGAGTTTCTTACAAAGAAGCAGAGAATTTATCGTTCACTTTCCCGGGTGTGTACAATATTCGTGTAGTTTTATCGAGTCTTGGAACCGACGGAACGAATGTATTACGCCATACACTAGTCGTGAACGGTTCTCCGGAAGTATATGCCACTGTTCCTGAATTAATTACTATCGGTGCAGCCAATGAGTTTGCTACATTTGATGCGTCAAATAGCTTTGACCCAAACGGAGATTTAGTGCGAATAACTTGGGATTTTGGTGATGGAAATACTGCATATGGTAAAAAAGTGCAGCATTTATATAAGCGCCCGGGTACCTATACTGTGAAACTCAGTATCATGGATGATAAACAGTTACCATGTAGCACATCAGAAAAAACATTTACAGTTAAAGTTGTAAAAGAATAAAACCATGCCTGAAATTAAACCCTATTTAATCGAGAAATCAGAGGCTTTAGTAGATTTGATGGAAGCCTTAGAACAAGCAGTTGAACAAAACGACGAAGCGAAATCGACTGAAATAGTAAAGAAATTAAATGATATGGGTAACGAGCTTGTTGAGCTGGTTATCAATTTAAAAGGGGATGACCAAGCCTACGTGAATTTTATGTTAGGCTCTTTGTGCAGCTCTTTAAGAATGTGGCCTGAGGCGGAAGATGCGTATTTACAAGCCTTAAAGGTTTGGCCGGATCATGTAGGGATATTGAACGAATTATTTGCCGCTCAATTTGAACTTACCAAATATGATTCAGCAGTCGAGACTATCAAAAAAAGCTTAGAAATCGGGGGAGAAACTCCGGATGTATTACACAATTTAGCAGCGGCAACCTGGCAAACCGGGAAAAAAGCTGAAGCTAAAATTATTGTAATGAATGCGATGGCAAAATATCCGCAGTCACATAGTTTTTATGAGTTGTTAAACGATATGGATCAGGCCTAACTTGAAGAAGACCCTAGGTATTTTAAAACGGCTTCAGTGCGTGAACGCACGTGCAATTTTGTATAAATAGTATGTACGTGTCGGCGTACGGTTTCCACGCTAATAAATAAATTTTCAGCTATTTCCTTATTTCTGAATCCTTTTGATAATTGCTGTAACACCTCTTCTTCTCGTGAGGATAGTTCAGCCAAAGGGTCTGGTTTTGATAAAGGCGTGTGAAAAGATTGTACAACTTTTCGTGCGATGGCACTGCTCATTGGGGCGCCACCATTCATGCAGTCGTGAATAGCTTCGATAAGTTCAGAAGGTGAGCTTCGCTTTAACATATACCCGGTAGCGCCGGCACGTAAAGCGTTAAAAACTAAATCAGCATCTTCATAAACAGTTTGGATGAGTACCTGGATTGTTGGTCTGTGTTCTTTAATAAAAACAGTGCAATCAATACCGGAACGATTAGGTAGATTGATATCCATTAAAACAATATTCGGGGTGTTTACGAGAATGTCATCCATGGCCGCTTCTGCGTTTGGATAAGCTTTGCAAAGTTCAAAACCATCGGTGGAATCAATTAACAAAGAAAGGCTTTCTCGTATTCCGGGATTATCTTCAACTATCGAAATTTTAATAGTACTCATTTCCAAAAATGTGTAATTGATGATTGTTTAACAATAGCACATTTGATGCAATTTGTAATTGTTTCTTGTGGTCTTCTTTACGTTACTATGGTGATTATTGTCTCACAACCATAGCCGGGTCTGGAATCAATAACAACAGTTCCATTGTAAGCCTTTAAACGAGTGAGTTGGTGAAAAATCCCATTTCCTTTATCCATGCTTTCTGATACATCAAAGCCTTTTCCGTTGTCTTGGATATGAATAGTAAGAACGGGGTTTTCGTAATGAATTCTCATCCAAATGGTATCGGCTTCAGAATATTTTAAAGCATTATTTAAACACTCTTTTATGGTCATTAATAAGGCGTGGCGTAAATCTGACGCAATATTTATGGTTGGAAACGATTCATCAATTTCAAATAAAACACGAATGGTTGAACCATTAAAATAACCTTCGGAGTATTCCTGTATATAAGCAACAACTTGTTCAAGAGAATCATTTTTTGGGTTCAGCGACCAAACAATTTCAGAAAGATTAGTAACTCCGGTTTTAGCCGCTTCGGCCACTTTTTTCAAGGGTATAGAAGTTTTACCGGTTGATTGAATTTCTCTGTTTACTAATTCGCTAAGCAAAGAGATTTGTGTAAGATTGGCGCCGAGCTCATCATGCAAATCTTTGGCAATCCGTGCCCGTTCGTTATTAATCATCTCCCGTTTCTCCAACTCTTGCAGCAGTTTTTTGTATTTACGGGCAGAGAAGTATTTCACCATTAAAAATATGAGGCCGATAATTGCCAATCCGACTAAAATTAAGAACCATGTTTTTAGCCAAAATGGGGCTTCTACTCGTATCAAAATTGATTTCGGCTCACTCCAAATTCCATCATAGTTGGCTGCTTTAACTTTGAATTCGTACAAATTTGGACTCAAATTGGTATATCGGGCACGGGTTTCTTTGCCGGATTGAATCCAATCCGCATCTTGACCAACAAGCTGATAGGCATAAGTAACTTCATCTGAACGGCGAAAGGTAATACCGGTAAACTCTATGGAGAAGTCGGATTCTTCATAATCTAAGGTATAACTTTTCTTAAATGGATATAATGTGTCTGTCTCGACAGGTTTATTGAATACGTTTACTTGCTTGATGATAGGACTTGGTGTTTCAAAATCATCTTTGATGGAGTCGGGATTAAACCAATTGATTCCTCCAACTCCGGAAAACCAAAACTGCCCTTTTTCATCTTCATGATAACCAAAACTATTAAACTCGTTGCTTTGCAAACCGTCTTTCATGGTATAATTACGAAAGGTTAAAACGGGAAGGTTTTCTTTGTCAACAGTGATGTGTGCTTTACTTAATCCTTTATTCGTAGAAAGCCACAAATCTCCACGTTTGTCGGTCAATAAACCGTAGATGAAATTATTGGGTAGGCCGTCTTTTGTAGAGAAGTAGCGCCTACGTTTTGTTTCGGGTTCATAGTACATGAGTCCGTTTTCGGCAGTAATCCACAAGTTATTGTTAAGTGCATCATCCCGTTCAATAAGGCTGATATGCTTCGTATCGTTTGAAAGAAATTCGGGTAATGTATGAGCTGATTGTTCTTCTGTTTTAAAATCAAAAAATCGGATGGTATTGGCAACGGTTAACCACAATCCATTCCGAACGGTATCTGCAAAACCTCCCATTTGCCACATGAAGTTTCCATTTGAGTTTTTTTCAAATGCAAAAGTTTTATCAACTAAATGATTTGAAGTGATATGATAAACTAAAAAACGGCCTGCACCCCAAACACCTGTTTTGTCTTTATCAATGATTCCTGAGAAATAGGTGACTTTATTAAACACATTTTTATCAAAAAGACCACGTTGCATTTTTCCATCATAGGAAAGTGCCAAGGTTCGGCCTGATAAAAATCCAACATAAATCCAATTGTTCTCTGCAATCTCAAGATCAACCGGGGCAAGTGTTTGATAAGAGTCGCCAAATGTGAATAAAGCCCCCGTTCGTTTTTTCAAATTCATTTTTTGAACGCCAAATGGCTCATTGTGATTCACTACCCAAATATCATCTTCATGAGTTCGTATAGTTTTTATTAAGTTACTAATGGTAATGTCGCCCACATTTGTACCAGTTGAGAGTTTATTAAACTTTCTTGATTTCAAATCAACTTTGATTAAACCTGTTCCATTACCAGCTATCCAAATCACATTGTCTATAAAATAAATTTTACGCGGTAAAAATTGATCAAAGTAAGATTGTAAAGAGGGCACCTCAGACACATTGATTTTTTGTTTTGTTTTGGCATCAAGAATATAAACTCCACTATACTCTGTTGAAACCCAAATTATATTCGGACTCGTTTCTATCAATCCATTGATATCTGATGACGTATCGAGTAGAACAGACCGTATTTGTTCATTTGCTAAATGAAGCAAATAAACGTTAGATATTCGCCTATCAGTTGTAGCAATTTGTCTTGTGTAGGCATAGAAGTCGTTCCCATAGCTACTTTTTCGAATGCTAAGGGAACTCGCATTAATAGGAATTGGGAGTTTATGAGCGTATCGCGTGTGTTTAAATTCGGGGTCTATCCGAATAATATCTGTTAATGAAGCAGTCCATAGCGTATCATTCTTAACATCAAAATCATAAACCACATCACTTAAGAATAGTCTGGGTTCTCCATTTGGCAAGATAAAAGTAATTCCTGTTGGACCATTTACGGTGGTATAGGTTGATAAAATGGAATCCGAAAAAGCTTGCATATAGCTTGATGGTAAACCAGAGTACACCAAATATCCGGAATCAGATAATACTTCCCATTGGCCGGAATGTATATGATAGATATAGTGTCTTGTTTTTGTTGAGACTGCTAAACCCATTTTTGGAATGTAGCGTACATTAGTTACAAACACATCCGATGAGCCATTTATGGAATCGCCCGGAACTAAAACCGTTTCGAATTGATGTCCATCGAATCTTGCTAATCCGCCAGCAGTTGCAAACCAAAGATAACCGAGGGAGTCTTTTGCAATCGCATTTACCGTATTTCCCGGGAGCCCGTCATCAACGGTAAATTTTTGCACATCGAATTGGAAATCTATATAGGGGTTAATTTGAGCAGAGATTGTTCTTATGCCAATCAGCGCCAAAAAAACGGTTTGTATTACAACGTATTTAAATCCCTTATTACCCCATTTCATGCTTCAAATTAATCAAATATTGAGGTTTATTAATCACACAAAAGGGTTAAATTCAAAAAAAAATGTGCACTATGGAAAAGTCGATAGAACGGATAATTCAACAATTAGAATTGCAACCGCATCCTGAAGGCGGATGGTATAGAGAAACTTGGAGAAGTGATGAAGTATTGATTCGCGAAGACGGTAAGAGTCGTTCAAGCGGAACAGCTATCTATTTCTTAGTTCCTCAAGGAATTATTACAAGCTGGCACAAGGTTAAATCGGCAGAAATGTGGCATTTTTATGCAGGTTCGCCGTTGATTCTGGAATTGGAAACAGAATTAGGTGATGTGGAAGAAGTTATTATGAGTTCGAATCTTGATGGAGGTTTTGTTCCTCAGGTCTTGGTTAAGCCTAATCAGTGGCAGCGTGCCTATTCAACCGGATTGTATTCCTTAGTCGGGTGCACGGTTTCGCCCGGATTCGATTTTGAGGATTTTGAAATGAGGTAAAGCCATAGTTTTGACCTATGGCTTTAAGTATAATTAGAAATAATAGCGAATAAAAAAGATACTTCTAGTTCTTGTTATTGTATTCTCAGAAGTGTCCTCTGAATTATAATTTCCTATAAGTAGATAATTCAATTGTATTTCTCCTCCCATTGCAAAATTTGAATCAAAGATATATTCGAAGCCTATTGTAGGAGCAATGAAAGTATCATTTCTTTTGTCTTCATCATCGTAATAATCGTCCTTATATGTTTCTGATTGAAAAATCTTTCCTAATCTGGCGCCTGCGTAAAAGTCAGTATTCACATTTTTTTTAGTATAAAAGGCGCCAATGCCTATCGTATAACCGGCAAGTGTAACTTCATATGAGTCATCTTCAGAGTCAGTAGAATTAATAGAGAATAAGCCAAACTCGCCTTCCAGCCTTAACTGGTTGAGTTTATAAATGAAGTAAGCACTTGCAGGTGCAAGATTAACTTCAGAATCCAGAGTTGTTGAATTGGTAATAATACTTCCACTCGAAGCAACTCCTACTCCAATTCCGAACTGTGCAAATGCTGAATGTGTAAGCATAAATAAGCTCATCAATAAAAAGCTTATAGTTAATTTTTTTTTCATGTACCGTTTTTATTAAAGTTAAATAGTTGATTGTAATTTAAGGATAGTTTTTTGAATAGTTAGCAGAGCAAGCAAAATTTTTCACTTGTTTTTTATTCATCAAAACGCTACAATACAAATAAGACAAATGAGTCTTAATAGATCGATCTAAGCACGACCGACCTATCTCCAAAACAATAATTTTATCTTATGGAGGTCAAATTATGGCTTACGACACGCAAAACATCCGTAACGTCGTCTTGTTAGGTCACTCCGGAGCTGGGAAAACTACCCTGGCAGAAACCATGCTTTTCGAATCCGGGGTTATTCACAGAATGGGAAAAGTAGAAGATGGCACAACGGTATCAGATTATCATGAAATAGAAAAGGAAAAACAAAAATCTGTTTTTTCCTCAGTTATGGCGCTTGATTGGCGGAATTATCGCATAAATGTAATAGACACACCCGGTACTTTAGATTACGTTGGTGAAGTAATCGGGGCTTTAAAAGTAGCAGCAACGGCTTGTTTTGTAGTAGATGCTGAATTTGGTGTTGAAGTAGGAACCGACCGATTATGGCAATACACCTTAAAATATCAGAAACCATCGCTTTTTGTTATTAATAAAGTTGATAAAGAAAACGCAGATTTCGATAATGCGGTAGAACAAATTAAGGAGCATTTCGGACGCGAAGCGGTTGTTGTTCAATATCCTTACAATCAGGGAATCGGATTTAATGCCATTATCGATGTACTGAAAATGACGATGTACAAATTCCCTTATGAAGGAGGAAAACCGGAAAAATTTCCGATTCCGGATTCAGAGCTTGAAAAAGCAAATGCCTTGCATAACGAACTCATCGAATTAATAGCAGAAAACGATGAAACGTTGATGGATAAATACTTTGAAAAAGGCTCGTTAGACGAAGATGAAATGCGCGAAGGCTTACGTCTCGCCATGGTAAAACATCAAATTTTTCCGATTTTCACCGTTTCTTCTGTTCGAAATATGGGAACGGGACGTTTAATGGGATTTATTGATAATGTAGCTCCTTCACCAGTTGATGCAGAAGGTCCAACTTTAGACGACGGTTCAAAATTTGCACTGGATCCAAGCGGAAAAACGGTGATTTATTTATTCAAAGATCATTTGGAGCAACATGTCGGCGATTTGATGTACTTCAAAGTATATAGCGGAACAGTTAAGTCGGGTATGGATTTAGTTAATCATACGAACGGAAATTCCAGTCGTATCGCGAATATCTTTACTACTGTAGGTGGTAAACGTACAGAAGTTCAGGAATTAAAGACCGGTGATATCGGTGCTGTTGTAAAACTGAAAGACGCAAACATCAGCGATACATTGCATGATAAATCCTTGAATATTGGATTGCGTGCATTAAGCTTCCCGGAACCGGTTTATTCGATGGCTGTAAAACCACAGAAATCAGGTGAAGAAGAAAAATTGATGACTGCATTGTTAGCCATTCACCACGAAGATCCGTCTTTAGTGATTGAAAACAGCGGTGAGCTAAATCAAGTGATTATTCATACCCAAGGTGAAGAACACTTGAATGTTGCTAAATACGATTTGGAAGAACGTTTTAAAATTCTTGTTGAATTTGCCGAACCTAAGATTCCGTATCGCGAGACCATCACAAAAACAGTAAAATCGCATCATAAACACAAAAAACAATCAGGCGGAGCCGGACAATACGGTGAAGTGTATTTTGTACTTGAACCCTATTTCGAAGGAATGCCTGCAACGGAAGGCGTAAACGTTCGCGATACTCAGGTTATCGAATTAGCTTGGGGAGGAAAACTGGTTTTCCAAAACTGTATAGTCGGTGGAGTAATTGATACTCGATTTATGCCTGCAATTTTGAAAGGAATCATGGATAAAATGCAAAATGGCCCGATTGTAGGCGGTTTTGTGCGCGATGTTCGCGTTTCTGTTTACGATGGCAGTATGCACTCTGTAGATTCCAATGATGCAGCGTTTAAAATGGCAGCGTTGAAAGCGTTTAAAGAAGGATTTTTAAACGGCGGTCCACAAATTATGGAGCCTGTATATGATGTGGAAGTGCTCGTTCCGCAAGAATATATGGGTGATATTTTCTCTGATTTGAATACTCGCCGTGCTCAAATTCAGGGTATGGACCAAGCCGGTGCTTTCCAGAAAATTAAAGCAGTAGTACCACTTGCTGAGTTGCACAGATACGCAACATATTTGAAATCAGCTTCACAAGGAAAAGCGGTATTTACCAAAAAATTCAACCGTTACGATAAAGTTCCACACGATGTGCAACAACGCATTGCTAAGGAAGCTCAGGTTGAAGTAGAAGAGTAGTAAACTATTCTGAGGTATTCTGAACAAAAGGTTCGGAATCAAAAAAAGGTCGGGGAAACCCGACCTTTTTTGTTAATACTATCGTTGTACCGTTCCGCTACTGATTGTATTTCCAAAGAAAATAGCATTCATCAGTACTTTGTTTGGGCCGTACCAAAACGCGCGGAAGTTTGGATTATCAAGCAAAGCAATTACTTTACCGCGGCCTTTGCCAAAAACAGTAACGGCAGCGGTATTGCCTAAACGAGCCAAATTAGGTTTGGAAATGTATCCGCTTAATAATGGTTTTGCCGTGTACATGAACGGGTTCGCAAACGGATTTGAAGCCGGTTTCATGAACAAGGTGTGGTCTCGAAAAACGGGCATTTTATCTGAGTTGAGTCCGTAAGCTAAGGGGTGTGTTAAATCTACCTTTGTTTCAAAAATTGAACCGCCGATAACTTGAGCACCTGTTAAGTTCCCGTAATCTGAATACGCTTGTGATTTGGATGTATCTATACCGGATGATTTTTCAAATTTAATTGAAGCTAAGCCGACACTATTCAACCAACGCACGGCTTGGGTCATCGCAACCAAAGTTCCACCTTTAGATACCCAGTCTTTTATAGCTTCTTCACCCGATTTACCCAATTCACGATATCCGCCGCCTGCCATTAAAATGACAGTATATTTGCTTAAGTCAGCTGAGCCGACACGATCTACATCCATCAATACAGTTGGAATTTCCATTCGAGTATCTAAAAGATGCCATAATTCACCTGCATCGTTAGAGTTTACACCTTGCCCCGTTAGTAAAAGTACAGTTGGTTTTTGAACGGGTTCATGCGTTCTTGAACCGAAATCAACACCTGATGGAGTTAAGCCGCTTTCTAAACCGTAAATAGTAACCAAGTTTTTCTCGGCAACGGTTTTTATGGTTGCATGAATTAACTCTTCAGAAACGTCTTGCCCGCCAAAACTAATGAGTATAGTTCCAACCGGAAATTTGCGCGCCGAACCATTCACAACCCCTGAAAATGGCTCTTGACTCACTTTTACACGAATTCCTTTTTGTTGGATTTGAAGAATGGCGCGATGTGCAAAATAGTCGTTGGTTTCAAAAACATAGCCTACCATTTTAGCACTTTTTAAAACGCCGCCGATTGGTTTTTGAACATCACCAAAACTTAAACTGCGCATTTCCTTCGTGTCGATTTCCTCGTAAGGTAAATTGAACGCTAATGGCATGGTCCAGGCAGAAACATCATAAAATAAACTATCCTGAAACTGAGTGTTCTTTTCGAAAATAGCTCGAATTAATCGGTATTGAGGCTGTTCAGTAAGAACAAAAAAGGCAGTTCCGGCAGCAAAATATTTTCCGTTAACGGTTACGTCTTTAGTGATTCCTTGTACTTCAATTTTGTGGTGTTTCAGCATTTCAACCAAAGCAAAACCTCGGTAAGCATCTTTAGAATCGCCGAATAGATATCCTTTTGTTGAGGACTTCCGTGATTCCGCTAAGGCGTCTTTATAAAAATCTCGCTGATAATTCAGGATTTCTGTACTGTTTTCATGCACCGCTTTCAAGGTTGAAAAAACGGCTTCAAACTGATTCTTAATAGTGAAAGAAAAGGCTAAATCGCCGTTTATACTTTCTTGAACGTGTCCGCGAGAGCTCGCTTGCTCGAATAGAATTCCGATTGAACCGTTTACATCGGGATAAGTGGAACCTTTGCCGTAATAGAAATCATCGAAACTTTCTTCGGAATAATAAAGCGCATTTCGGGAGTCGAATGCTTTTGCATGATACGTCGCAATTTTAGCAGTTAACTCTTGGTTTTTTTTAGGCGTGATAGGATTCGTGCGTGATTGAATTCCCGGCTGAAAAAAGAACGTCGCATCGGTTCCCATTTCATGATGGTCGGTTAATACATTCGGTTTCCATTCATGGAATAAGGCAATTCTACCCACCATTTCTACATGTTGAACAGGTAACCAATCACGGTTCAAATCGAACCAATAATGATTGGTTCTTCCATAAGGCCATGCTTCGTTATGTTCACGAGATTGTCTGTCGGCTACTAATTGCATGCCTCTGTTTGTGTTTGCCCAGTGAGCAAAACGAGCTAAGCCATCCGGATTGAAAGAGGGGTCGAATAGGATAACGGTGTTTTTTAAAGCTTCTAAAATCTCTGGTTCATTAGAAGCAGCCAGTCGATAAGCAGCTAACAAACCGGCATTTGCACCACTTGGTTCATTACCGTGAACACTAAAGCCCATATAGATTACAGCAGGCATAGTTGCAGTGTTTAAATCACCGGAAACGGAGGGATTTGTAAGAGAAACATGTGCTTTTTTTATGTCTTCAATTTGAGCTTGATTTTCCGGAGAGGTAATCGTTAAAGCTAGTAAAGGACGTTTTTCATAGGTTCTGCCATACTCTTTTATACTTACTCTGTCTGAAGCCTTAGCAAGTGCATACATATATTCCACAATTTGTCCGTGACGAGCATGCCATTCACCAACCTCAAATCCAAGAATGTCAGATGGCTTCGGAACTTCCTTATTATATTGGGAGTTATCCAAATAGTAATCCAGTGTTACCTGTGCTTGAGATGTAATCGTACACACGAACACCATCAAATAAATAAATACGACTTTAACCATATACCTTAAGCTTTGATTTGATTTTTGGGATGATAATGAAAATGAACCGTTCGTATTTTTAAAAATCGTAATTAAAGTGAATAAAAGTTTGAGAATTCGTAGCCGCGCAGAAAAGTGTTGTATGTATTAGTACATCACTAAAAATTATTGTTAATTAGTACAGAGCTTGAACCTAAATACATAACATATGAATAGAAAAATAACCGTCATTAGTCTGTCAGCATTATTTATTTTCGCATCTTGCGCAGATAATACAACCGATCCAAACGTATCAGAGGAATCATTTTTTGCGACTGAGGTGCAACCCATATTAACCACGCATTGCGTTTCATGCCATGGTGGTACAAATGGAGTAACACTTAGTTCTTATGCCTCAATCATGAGTTCAACAGGTTCTGATCTAGGTAAAACCGTTATTGCAGGCGACGCTGATAATAGTCCGTTAGTACAAGTTTTAGAAGGAACAGCAAACGGTATTGTTAGAATGCCACAAGGAGGAGCTGCACTTAGTGAATCACAAATCAATAGTATTCGAGCATGGATTAATGATGGAGCCAAGAATGAATAAAATTCTTGTTTTATGTTTGATTGTTTGTTCAGGGATTTCAGAATGGGCTGTGGCTCAGACTTACAAAACAGAAAAAGGTGAAGTTGAGTTTTTTTCCGAAGCATCTGTGGAGAGCTTTTCCGGAAAATCCAATAAAGTAATCGGTCAGATTAATTTAGCCGATAGTACGGTAGATTTTTATGTAGATACGAATACCCTGGAAACCGGAATTAAACTTCGTGATGAGCATATGAGAGAAAACCATTTGAATACGGAGGAATTCCCATTCATTGAGTTTTTTGGAAAGCTTAATGGATTTGACCCCGCTGTAAAAGATACACAACGAGTATCTGCTGTTGGCAATTTCACATTACGCGGAGTTACAAAAGAAATAAAAGTTGATGCAAAAGCCATTATGAAAGGCTATAACTTATATGTTTTTGCAAACTGGAAGATTAAACTTCAGGACTATAACATACCCAGACCGGAGTTCCTCTTTTTAAAATTGAGTGAAGAACAGAAAATATCTTTAAAAGTTAATTTGATACGAAAATGAAAAAATTACTTGCCATTGTTATTCTAAGCATGTTCGCGGGTTCATCGTTTGCGCAAATGAAACGAGAACGAGTTTCAGCAGACGGACCTGTAGATGCAGTATTTAAAGCTCAACGTTTAATTACCCTCAGTACTACTAAAAATGTGAATCCGGGAACCATTCAATTTATGATTCAACATAGTTTTGGACCGATTGAATCCCTTACAAACTCGCAAGAATTATGGGGTATTGACGGCGCCGCAAATATTCGTTTTTCACTTGATTGGGGAATTTCAGAAAATCTTTCGTTGGGTTTTGGAAGAACGAAATACGAAAAAGCTTACGATTTTCGTGGAAAATACACACTGGCTAAACAAACACGTTCTGGCTCGGTTCCTCTGGGTGTTGCAATCGATGCCACATTGGGAATAAGAACGGATGATGCTCCGGGTTATTCATTTAATGATAGGTTGTTTGGTGGTGTTTCCATCCCTGTCTCCAGAAAAGTAAACGAGGAGTTTAGTATGTTGATTTCTCCTTCGATAGCCTTTTTTCAAAAAACAGATTTTATTTCCCCGTTTTATTCATTCAAGGATATTTATTACGGAGTAGGCTTGGGCGCGCGATATAAAGTTTCAAAACGAATGGTTTTAATGGGCGAATTTTCTCCGGTTTATTCTGATGGTTTACGCACAAACTTTGGAATGGGTCTCGAAATGGAAACGGGAAGCCATGTGTTTCAATTATTTGTAACAACTTCACAGTTTTATACTGAACCATATATGATGCGTTACGCAACCAATTTAGACGGCGGGGTTTTAGAGCATTTACGAATTGGATTTAACGTAAATCGTCTGTTTTGGTACGATTGATTGTCACAATCCCGTGCATACGGGATTCTCCAATTATTTAGGAGTTATACCAAGTCATTAATCGTTAACTACTTCGTAAGTAACAAGAGATACCCTCATTCGAGGGTATGACACAATCTAGCACGAGTATATAGATACTTCATTGTCAATCCCGTGCATACGGGATTCTACAATTATTTAGGAGTTATACCAAGTCATTAATCATTAATCGTTAACTACTTCGTAAGTAACAAGAGATACCCTCATTCGAGGGTATGACACATAAAACAAAAAAAGGCGCGAATGTTAATCCGCGCCTTAATCAAATCAATTCAGCAAAATTATCTCGGATTAGCTTTAGTCTTGTTGATGAACTCTTGGTTATCAACAACCGGACGGCCATTCATATTCGCTAATTCAATCGCATAAGCATAAAGTAATTGCGCTCTTTTAGCCATTGCATTAAATGCGATTTTTTCAATGGAGTCACTTGGGCGGTGATAATCTTCATGTACACCGTTAAAGAAGAATGAAAACGGTACGCCTAAACGTCCGAAGTTCCAATGGTCAGAACGACGATAAAATTGATTAGGATCGTTTAAATCATTGTATTTCATATCCAATTTAATCTTCACAGTTTTGTTGTTGGCAACTTGTAATAAGCTATCCATAGTAGAAGAAATAATACTTGCACCAATAATGTAGATGTAATCACCATCATTAGTTTTTTGGTAATCGGTATCAATACGACCAATCATATCCGCATTAACGTTAGCAATAGTGCTTTCAATTGGCCAAGTTGGATGGTCTGAATAATAACGAGAGCCTAACAATCCTTTTTCTTCACCGGTAACGTGTAAAATCATTACAGAACGTTTTGGACCAACTCCGGCTGCTTTTGCTTTTGTTAAAGCAGTTGCAACACCTAATAAACCTACAGTACCTGAACCATCATCGTCAGCTCCATTGTAGATTTTATCTCCTTTATCGTCAGGATTTCCGATACCAACGTGGTCGTAGTGAGAGCTCATAACAACAAGTTCGTCTTTTTTAACCGGGTCAGAACCGTCTAAAATCGCTACGATATTGTAAGACATAACCTTAACAGGAGTAACATCGGTTTTAATGCTCAACTGATATGGTGTAGAAGTAGCTTTAAACGTTTTAGCTGATTTTGCAATTACATCATACTCAGCTTTTAAAGCGATGGTATCAGCTAAGCCTAACATCATTGCAGCAGTATTGGGGCGAACTAATCCATAAGAGAATCCTAAATCGTTGCCTTCATCCAAATAGGCTAAACGAAGACCGCCGGTTTTACCCAAATTATCTTTAGAAGTAGCTGCATTGCGGTCGAAACGTCCGTCTGTAGATGGAATTAATAAAACACCTTTAGCACCGTGAGCCATAACAACTTCGCGGAAACGAACATTATTTGTAATGCCTTGTGAGTAAACGGTATCTTCGCCAACTACCGTTGGGATATCAAGAAACGCCATTACCCATTTGTCTTTTACATCAACGCCTTCAAAAGGATTAATACCTTTTTTCTCGTCAGTTACACCAAATCCGGCAAATACTACATCAGCAGTAAAGGAAACGTTTCCGCCATAGAGTTGGATAAAATCTGGAGTTGACTCAGGAGATAACACAGAGGTTAACACCTCGGTTGTGTCTTTATCCGTCTTTTTAAAAACGGTATAAGTAGAGCCATTTAATTTTGTGGAGTTAAGTTCGATGGGCTGAAGGAAAGATCCATCAGGCATACCGCCACGTAATCCCAATTTCTTGTATTGACTGATTAAATAATCAGCTGCTTTTTCTTGTCCTTTAGAACCGGTGTCGCGACCTTCCAAAGAATCGTGAGCAACAACAGTTAAATGCTTAAGTACATAAGCAGAGTCTATAACAGATGCAAAGCTAAGTGCATCAGCAGGCATTTTTTCAGCTTCTTTTGAAGAAGAACATGCCAATACCCCGCCAGCTAACAGGGGGAGTAACCATTTTTTCATGTGGTAACGGTTTAGTTTAGAGTTTTGTTAATTGTAAGAATCTATCTCAAAATCGAGCGTTGGATCGGCAGAGCTCAATTCTAAATGAAAATCCAACGGAGTGTCGCCAATATACAAATTCAATTTGTGTTCTTTAACCATTTCAAGGATTGCCAAAAAGGTAACAACTAGTGCAATTCGGGAGCGCACATCTTCACATAGTTGAATAAACGAACTGCGGCCTTTACGTTTAAGTGATTCCACCACAAAGTGCATTTGTTGTTCAATGGTGGTTTCAAACTTTTCAATTTTATGTTTAACCGGTTCTTTTTTGTGAATAAGCATTACCTGCTTGAAAGCGGCCATCAAATCGAATAGAGAAATATCTCGCAAGGCTTCACCGCTGTCAACTTCGGGTTCAACTGTATCGGTTTCATGAAATCCGCGGCTATACTTTAATTGAGCTTTTTGGTCGAGTACGGAAAGTTCTTCACCCACTTCTTTATAACGTTTGTATTCCAAAAGTGCTTGAACGAGTTCGTAACGCGGGTCTTCTTCCGGCTCTAATTCATCTTCCGATTTTTCACTCGGAATCATCATTTTAGCTTTTATGGACATCAACATACTTGCCATATAAATAAACTCAGAGGCAACTTGTAAATCGAGTTCATCTAAAAAGTGAATGTATTCCAGAAATTGATCGGTAATGTAAGCGATGGGAATATTGTACACATCGAGTTCATCCCGCTTTATGAAAAAGAGGAGCAAGTCTAACGGACCCTCAAAATTCTGGAGCTGAACCCGGTACATGAATTACGATTTTAACTTCTTTTTAAACCAACCAACCGTTTCGGCTAATCCGATTTTTAAATCATACTGACATTTCCAGCCTAATTCCGATTCAATTTTTTTGGTTGATATCACACTCCTCATTTGTTCACCGGCTTTTGCAGGTTTGTATTCTTCCGGAGTTGATGTAAGCGTAAGTTGTTTGATGTTTCTGAACAGCGTTACAACAGAAGTTTCTTTTTGCGTACCCACGTTAAAAATGCCTGATTTTGAATAATGTAAAGCTTTGAGGTTAGCCTGAACCACATCTTTTACATACACATAATCACGTGTTTGTAATCCGTTTCCGTTTATAAATACAGGTTCGTTTTGTAACATTTTTTCAATGAAAATGGCAACAACACCAGCTTCACCGTGCGGATTTTGACGAGGCCCGTACACGTTGGCATAACGTAACGCATTCCATTGAATACCATACGTTTGTTCATAGAAAAACAAATAGCGCTCGGTTACTAATTTGGTAATTCCATAAGGAGAAAGTGGCTGTAAGGGATGATTTTCGTCCTGAGGTGTGTATTCTGGTTCTCCGTAAATAGCACCACCGGTGGATGCAAACATCACTTTTTTGAGTCCGTTTTTTCTGCCGGATTCCATCAGATTAAGAAAACCTTTTACATTGATATCCGCATCAAAAATGGGGTCGGCAACAGAACGGCGAACATCCATTTGTGCAGCCTGATGAATAAGTACTTCGAATTGTTCTTTTTCCCACAGATGAGCTATTTCTTCACTACGAATATCCAACTTATGAAAAATGGCACCGGGATTTAAGTTGGCCACAAAACCGCCGCTTAAATCGTCGATAATGTGAACTTCATGCCCTTCATTTACTAAGCCGTCAACAATGTGAGAACCGATAAAACCGGCGCCGCCGGATACTACAATTTTCATGTAAAATGGATATTTCTTGATTTAAAATTCAGCCCAAAATAGGCAATAATCGTTTAAAACTTAAATCTCACCGCAGCTTCCGATTGGTGATCCCGGCGGTAAAGATTCCTGTTTACGCTTAGGCAACTTTTCCGGATGTTCATTCATTTCTCGGATGAAATTTAACGCATCATAAATCGCATCAACCGAAGTATCTCCGGCTTTCATTTTCGACTTTTTGGTGAATTTTTGAAACTCATCAACAATATAGCTAAGACTTTTTTTCGCCTCGTTTTGTGCTACAATAGAAACAGAATTGGAATGTGCTGTTGCTAAAAGTTCTTCTAAAAGCGTTTGTGCGGCTATTCGGTTTATAGATGCTGCATAGTCGGTTTTTGTAATGGATTTATATAATTCAACAATCGGTTTTGCATAAAGTTCAATAACTCCGGGCATTGAATTATCTAGCATAAATTGTTGTGTAACGCGTTCGAAGCGAGCCGGATGGTATAACAAATTTGCTGTTTGTTGTATATGTGCTTCGGCAGCCGCAATTGGGTCGAAAAGAGGTAATGTTCTGCCTTTAAACAACTCGCGGCGGTCGTAATAACCGGGTGTTCTTGGGTTTAACTGAGCTAATAATTCTTTTTTCAACATGAGGTTTTCAGGACTCATACTTGCTAAAATTGCTTGTAATGCTTCTACTTGATCTTTAGCTGAAACAGGTGTTACACTTGTTTCATTATCACCTCGAGAAGCATATCGGTAATTCGCACCGCCTATTAATTTTACGGTCGCTTCTGTTTGATAGCGATGGAAATAATAAAGCGGAACAAGAACTTCCTGAATGGTTGTCATCGGCATAGATTGCTGAATAGATTGTTCGTTAAAACGGTCTAGAGCTAGTTTTCGGATTGTTAAAACCCGTGAAAGTTCTTCTGAAGCAGAAACACCGTTATCCCATAAATGAGCTTGCGGATGCGCACCGCCTTGTGCTCTGGCATCCCAATCGGAAATAAATTGAAGATTTAAATCGGCGGTTTCCTGAATCGTTTTTTCTCTGAATTCTTGGTCTGCCTTTGCACTTCCTTCATCAGAATAGCCGAATTTTACGACTTGTTTATCCCACTCGCCGATTCCGGTATCATAGGAATCATCAAAAACAATAACTCCGTTTTTTATAGTTACATACGGATGTGGATAATCCATTACGGATGCTCGATTCGAAACACTTGCCGCAAAATTATGCTGAATACCCAGTGTATGTCCCACTTCATGCGCCGATAATTGGCGTAAACGAGCTAAAGCTAATTCCGTCATCGGATTGTTTTTTGAGTCAAAACCATCGTTAAAGGGCGATAATAATCCGGTTGCAATCAAATAATCCTGACGAACACGAAGGGAACCTAAAGAAACATGGCCTTTTATGATTTCACCTGTTCGAGGATCGCTAATCGCTGAACCGTAACTCCAGCCTCGGGTTGAACGATGAACCCATTGAATGACATTGTAACGAACATCAAGCGGATCTGCGGAATCGGGTAAAACGTTCACTTGAAACGCATTTATAAAACCCGCTGCTTCAAAAGCTTGATTCCACCACCTTGCGCCTTCAATTAATGCAGAACGAACTGGTTCAGGTGCGCCGCTATCCACATAATAGACAATCGGTTCAACGGCTTCACTTGGGGCTGTTCCAGGATTTTTCTTTTTGAGGCGATGTTTCATGATGAACTGCTTAACCAAAGGCGCTTCAATTGGAGTTGCATAGTCTTGATAACTGATGCCGAAATAACCGCCTTGCGGATGAGATTCTACCGGAGTGAAATCAGCGTCGGGTAAACGAACGAATGAATGGCGAACGCGAAAGCTCACAAATTCTGCGCTTGGAGTAACAGATCTGATTTGTTGTCCGCTTGGCTGACCCTTTAAGGTGATAAGAGCTTCCATTTCCACATTGTCCGGAAATGCTTTTTGAACTTCTAACCACAAACTGGAACGGGATGCATCCATAGAATACGAGCCTTGCTCATTTCTTTTAAGTGTTTGAGCAACTCCGTGTACATCTTGAACGATAAATCCGGTTAAATCAATTAAGACGGAGCCTTTCGTTTCTGCTTCGATGGAAAATCCGCCCAAAACGGATTGTGCAAAAGCTTCAGATACGGATTTTGCTTCAGCGGGATTATCAGAAATAGCACGATAGCCAAGGTTGGGTTGAATAAGTAAAACTTTGTTACCTATTCGTTTGAAATAAACCACACGATTATCGCCGATTTGACCCCTATCGAGCTCTAAATCATTTGAGCCGATTCCTGTTACTAAAAAATTGGCATACAAAAACTCTTTTTCGAATTCATCAATCTGCAAGAAGAGCTTTCCCGATTTTTCATCGGGGTAAATGGTGAAAAATCCTTTTTTTGGCGTGATTCCCTTCGTTTTTTCCTGAATAGTTTGCGCCCAAATTGATGATTGAGAAATAAACAAAGCTAATAGTAGAGTAAGAAAAGATTTCATAGAACTCAGTTTTAAGAAATGAAAAAGCAAAAGCAAAATAGTAAAAGAGAATGGCTTAAAAACAGTTTTTAAAACTCTTAACAAGTAGTAAGAATTAACTATCAGTTTGGAGAAAGAATACTGCTTAAACGATTAGGGTAATCGGTGATAATTCCATCAACACCCATTATCAGGAGGTTTTCCATGTCCTTTTTTTCATTGACAGTCCACGGAATTACGGTCATACCCAGTTGGTGCGCATGAGCTAAGACGGAATCGTTCACATTGGTGAAATAAGGGTTCCATGAATAGGGTGTAAAACCAAGTTTTTCTGTCAGCGATTCTAAAGATTCACCGCCTCCGTTTAACACATCTAATCGTATTGAGGGGTCTTGAGCGCGCATTTGTCTCAGAATTTCTAAATCGAAAGACTGAACATTACAACGTTTTGCGATGCCTAGTTCATAAATAGCTGCTATGGTTAATTTGGCAAATTCATCCGGTTGAGGAACGAGTTCGCCATACCATGATTTGGAACTTTTGATTTCGATATTATAACGAACAGATTTTAATCCTTTTTTTTTGGTGTAAGCGTCTATTTGTTGAACCATTTCTTTGAATAATGGTTTTGCAGAAGGAATAGATTGTTGTTCAGGAAATTTCGGATTGGTTCGCAGGCCGACATCAAAGGCACTGATTTCATCATAATTCATCTGATAA
Organism: bacterium; assembly: GCA_006226965.1. GTDB lineage: Bacteria > Bacteroidota > Rhodothermia > Balneolales > M1805 > M1805. The sequence goes on from SBGQ01000065.1 coordinate 42,787, forward strand.
AACAAATACTTTTTTTCTTCGGTCGAGTCCAATGCCGTTCCGTCCGGTTTGGTTGTGAAAACGGGATTAAACCAAGGTTCATGAGAAATCACTAATTGTCCGTCTTTCGAAACCGCTACATCTAATTCTAAAGTTGTAGATCCGTGGTCAACAGCCAGTTTAAAAGCAGGAATGGTATTTTCAGGTGCTAATCCGCGTGTTCCGCGATGTCCCTGAATATCGAACGTAGATTTTGAATCAGAACAGCCGTAAACAATTACCGAAATCAATAAAAATCGAAAAAAAGAATTCATCTAAAACTCAATGCTTTGTAATGGCAAATGAACGGTAAATGTAGAGCCGATTTTTGGTTCACTTTCAACAGAAATCGACCCTTTGAATAGTTGAATAAAATAACTGCTGGTGAACAATCCAAGTCCGGTTGCGGATTCTCCGTTGGTACCGTATTGGTTTATTTTGTGAAACGGCTCAAAAATAGCTTCCTGTTTTTCCTTTGGAATTCCGATTCCGTTATCACGCACGCTAACATGTGCCATTCTTTTTTCTTGTGATAAAGACACCTCGATTATACCGCCGTTTGAGGTGTATTTAATGGCGTTGTTAATCAAGTTAAATAATACACGTTTTGCTTTCGGAATATCAACCTCAACATAAAGAGGTATGTGCGCTCTTTTAAATACAAGTTGATGTTTTTTGGCCAAAGCGGGTCCGTGCATAACGTCGCAAACTTCTTGCGCAAGCCAGTTTAAATCAACTTTTATTGTGTTTAATTCGATGCGTTCGAGCTCTAAAAGGGCAATTTCATTTAGCTGGTCTACCAAGTCAGCTACGTTGGAAAGTCCAAATCGCATTCGTTTCAGAATGTCGAGTTTATAATCAATCGGTTGCTGATGGCGAATTCCTTGCTCCAACATATCCATGAAACCGATTACGGCAGAAAGCGGACTCCTGATATCGTGCGTGGTTAAACTGAGAATGTTGTTTTTAAATCCGATTACCTGTTCAAGCTGCTTTTGTTTTCTGCTGATAGATTCATTTTGATAACGTAGAGTCGCTGTTTGGTTTGCTAATTCCAATTCTTTTGCCATCAAACAAGAATAAACTTCCATGAGCGCTAAAATCTGTAATGACTCGCTTTTAGGTAAACCGATGTAACCAACAGTTACATTTCCGATTAATATGGGCGCACATACAGCTTCACGGGTTACACAAATTTCTCCGTGGAACAGCTTGTCTTCTTGCTCAGCTTCAAAATGGACTTCAAGTGGAAATGGCGGTACAAAAGCAAGAGGTACATCATCTTCAACACTTAGAAAAACAGCACCACCGGTGGAATTAGTAAAGTTAATTAATTTCTTAAGGTGCTTTTCGAGGGCAATAAGGGGTTCGGCATCCCTAACCTGAACATCTTGTGCAGCTTTGAGACGATCGGGATGATTCCTGAATGATTCGGTGATAATAGTAGCTTGCGACATCTGTACGTTTCGAATTACCCTAAAGCGTTCACCGAACGTACAAAATTCAACAGGGTTTGACAAGCCGATACGCCGAAAAAATCGGCTAAATATGCAAAATAAAACAAGTTTTAAGGATCTAACGAAAAGCGGAATAGTGTTAATACCCGGTAACTAAACGATATTCTCTTTGAATTAAGTAGCGATGTTGTTCTCTATCAGAAGCTAATTCCAGTTTACTTAAAAATAATTTTGCCGCTTCTTTTTGCTGATTCATCCATAAATAATGCGCCCATCGAAGGTATGCCCGAATGTAGTCGAAATCTGGTTTTCCTTGCATCAGTTGGGTGGTAAGCTTTTGTGTAAGCTTTGTGTCCTTAGTTTGAATCACAAAATCAATTAATAAGGCATGAAATAAGGTTGATGATGATGCTAAAGCAAATTCCGGGTTGTGTTTATAAACCAACTGTAAGAAAGTTTCTAGATGGTCTGTATTTCGATAATCCCAAAATGAGGAGGTTTCCGAGATTTTTGGAATTAAAACGGTTTTGATAGAATCGGCTTTTTCAGATTGCCTGATTACAAGAAAGTAATCGTACAAGGCGAGTAAAGACCGGGTGTCAGGGTGTGTATTAAGTAATGCAAAAACAGAATCGGTCTCTTCGGATTTTAACAAACGAATCGCTTTTTGATAACGAAACCATGAATTCCAAGTTGAATCACTTAATTCTATTCCATTATTCAAAATGGAATTTTGTGCAACGCTATCGCTTTCGGCAACAGCTTTTTGGTATAAATCATACAATTGATACCCGGGTGAGATTTTTCTCGGACACGATTTTTCGAAAAGTGATGGTCTGGCGAAAACAAGTTGTGCCTGCTTTTTTTCTGTGCTGTCTATAAGAATAGCAGATTGATATTCTTGCCATTTATTGAAGGTGTTTTCGAATAAATTGTGATCCCAGTTTCCGGCATAAAACGATTTTACAGTTTCGTATTCCTCGTTTTGCTCCATAAATTGGATAAATGCTCCGGTTTTGTAATAGGCATTTGAGCTTGAGCGAGTATAAAAACCGAAGAAACTAAACAGGTCTTTCATTTCCTCTTTACCGGGTGAGCCGCCCGCGGCTACAAACTCCTGCAAGGTGAGGTTGCTCGAAACATCAGGGTCGGAGGCGGTTGCTAAACCTTCAACCAAGCCCATGTTCCAGTTGGCGTGAATGAGATTGTTTGACCAATTTTTTGCCAAAAGATGAGCAAGTTCATGGCGTATCACACCCCTGAAACTTAGATAATCGATATGAATTTGATGGTCATCGAGCCAAACAGGTGTGTATTGCGTGTACTTAGCTCCTGTTAATTCTTTTTTTTGCCAAGGGTGATTGTACAAGAAAATCTGAATAGGTTTTTCATCCACGGTATTCCATTGTAGTTGGAGTTCATCCCAATGAAAGCGAGTTTCTTTTACTAAAAAGGCAATCTCAGTACTGTCAATAAATGAAGAATCGTAATGGATATAAATATTTTTGTTGAACTGTAAACCCTTGAGTTCCGACGCCAATTCTTTGGAGGTGCGAATAATTCCCAAACTCCTGAAATTGATAAACAATACACTTAAGGTGATAAAAAATAAGAGTACTCGTTTTATATCAATAGTTGTTCGTTGTAATTCATGTAATAAAACAGCCCAAATTAATATGTAAAATCTGTAGATGATTAATGCTGTAGGGAATCGTAGCTGTTCATCATAAATCGGCCCGGGCCAATATGCCCAAATGGGATTGTACAGATAAACAACAGGACTGTTTAAAAACTCAACGCCGGGTAAAATTACACTAATGAATAAAAGAAGTAATGCCGATACCGTTTTTGGAAAAGCAGTATATCTAAAACAAATTCGAACAATAGACTGCGCCAGTAAAACACTCGTTATGGGTATGCTCAGCCAAAACAAACTTCCTGAAACATCAAAACACCCTTTAAAAACATCGGATACAAACAGCGGAACGGCACTTAATAAAGGCAGAACGAGATGTGAATTGATAAACCGTGATTGAGAAGAAACGGTTTTAATTTGTAGAAAAGCCGCGATTAATGAGATGATTGCCGCAGATTCCAGATTCAAATTTCTGATAAGCGGGAAAAAAAGAAAGCCTATTCCTAGAAAGAAATAGGCTAAAACGTAGAATTTGTATGTTGAAAAAAAGTGTTTAACAGACATCAAAAAAAGAATCTAATTCTAAGGTGAATGTTGTAAAAGCACCGTTACAAATCAACTCTTAAATAGATTCAATAAAACGAAGAAAATGTTTTCTTTTCGTTCTGCTAAACGGCGAGTGAAATAGGGCACCCACATAGTACCGTAAGGAACGTAAACGCGAACATTATAGCCTTCAGAAGCCAATTTTTCCATGGTTGACATTCGCATTCCGTATAACATTTGAAACTCAAAACGCTCTTTGGAAACACCTTTTTGTTTGGTGTAATCAATTACATATTGAATGAGCTCATCATCATGAGAAGCAATTCGCGGGTAAGCCGTATTGTCTATTAAATGTTTTGCATAAGCTTTATAGGCTTCGCGAATCGACGGCATATCTTTAATGGCAATCGAGGCATCTTCTTTATAGGCTCCCTTACAAATACGAACATCGCCGCCTAATTTGGCTAAATCTTCGATATCGGCTTTGGTTCTTTTTAAATACGCTTGAATTACAATGCCGACAACTTTGCTGCCATATTTAGATAATGCTTCTTTGTATAGGTCGATAGTTACTTGAGTATAAGGCGAGCCTTCCATATCGATGCGAACAAACTGTTTGTTTACTTTTGCGACATCTAAAAGCTTAAATAAATTCGTCTTGCAATATTCGCGGTCGATATCTAAGCCCATCATGGTTAATTTGATGGAGATGGTTGAATCGAGTCCGTTTGCTTCAATATTCTTAATTAAATCGATGTATTCCTGAACGGTATCATCCGCAACCTTACGATCGGTTACGTTTTCGCCAAGCAAATCCAGAGTGACTTTAATTTTCTTTGAGTTTAACTCTTTAACCTTTGAAATACATTGGTTAAAGGTTTCTCCGGCTACAAATCGCTTTGCAAAAATAAAAGGTAGTTTCATATATGTAGGCTATCCTGCTGGTCAATTTTTCAAGTTGCAAATATCGCTATTTTTTAAGCGAAAAGCGCTATTTCAAGGAAAAGGGTGTAATTAATTTTTTTAGTAAAATCGAGCAAAAATTTTACAAGATTTGAGTATTTATATAAGTGTTTCGAGGAATTAAGACTAAAAAATCTTATATCTTACACGTTTAGATTATCACACAATTTTGATTTGGTATGAATTGGTTAAATGTCCACAGCGTTTGGAGTGCAATTTCTCTTAGGTCGAAGATATTACTCAGTGTTTTATCCATTTTATTCATTATATCAGTTTATGTAAGTATTACTTTGTACAGATTGTACCTTATTGAGGATGAGGCTGAGCAACTGCTTGTTCAGCAAAAAGTAAATAACCAGTTAACGAATATTGAAGTTTCTCATTTAAGCTGGCTCAATGGTTTAAATAACTATTTATTACAGGATGCAGGGACTGATTTAACTATCGAATTAGATCATACCAAGTGCCTGATGGGAAAGTTTTTAGCAGGTCAATCAAAGGAACTAATTCAAAGAATTCCTGAGGCCGCTGTATTGATTAACAGCTTAAAAGAACCCCATGAAAGATTACATCGCTCAGCTAAGGATATTGTTGATTTAGTGAATTTTGGGAGTGATGGTAAACGCAGAGCTATTTCGATGTATAAGAACCAAAGTGTTCCGGAGTTGGAAGAAATTCGATCGAAGCTAATCGAGTTGAAATCTGTTACTCAGACAAAGTTAGTTTCTGCCGAGCGCTTAAAAGGAAATATCGACAGTTTAAATATTACTACATGGTGGTTTAGTGTAATTCAGGCTATTGTATTAACCGTATTTGGTTTTCAGGCGATATTAACATTATCCAGCTCATTTAGAAGTATTTCGAAAGAATTATCCAGTTCACTTCAAGAGTTATTTATTTCAACCGAAGAGATTAATCAGGCGAGCAGCGCCATTGCCGATGGTGCTAACCAACAAGCGGCGGGAATTGAAGAAACCTCAGCAACACTGGAAGAAATCAATTCAAGTACAAAAATTAATCAGGCAAATGTTGAAGCTTTATCTGATTTGATTAAAAGTATGAGTGATTCCATCAATAAATCGAATGAAAATCTACGTGAACTGGTTCAAGTGATGAGCAACATGCAATCTTCCGGCGAGGAAACCAAACGTATCAACAAAACCATTGATGAAATCGCGTTTCAAACCAATATGTTAGCATTAAATGCCGCTGTTGAAGCTGCCAGAGCAGGCGCTGCCGGTGCGGGTTTTGCAGTTGTTGCGGAAGAAGTTCGCCGTTTAGCTTTACGATCTTCTGATGCTGCTAAACAAACGGAACAGATTTTGGATGAAATTACCCTTCGGATTGATAATAGTTCGAACTTAATTACCACAACCAATGGTAGATTTGCGAATGTCAGCAAGGAATTCGCCAAGGTTTCGGCATTACTTACTGATATCTCTTTCGCGAGTATTGAGCAGACAAAAGCCATTGAACAAATTGCATTAACCGTACACTCTATCGACCAGATTACACAGTCGAACGCCGCCAGTTCTGAAGAACATGCAGCAACGGCAAATCATATTCAAGGATTAGCTTCAAATTTGCAGGACGAAGCAGATAACTTTAAGAAGCAGGTATTAGGAACGAAGAGTTACTTCGGATTATAAGTAGTCCGTTTGGGCTCGCAGCTACAATCTGGCCCGCATTTATTGCCTTTTTTGATGAACTTAAACCACCATGTTGAGCTTAGAAACACAAATGCGGCTATCAAAAATAATATGGCAATAAACTCTTGCATTAATAACCCAATGCGGTTCCTAGTTGGTATAATAGTAATGAGCTTAGGTAAGCAACGCTGGTCATATACACAAACATGACGGCTGGCCACTGCCACGAATTTGTCTCTCGCTTAACTATGGCTAAGGTACTCATACATTGCATGGCTAAGGCAAAAAAGACCATCAATGAAAGTGCCGTTAAAGCTGTGTAAACAGGTTTCCCGCTTGAGTCTTTATCAGAAATAAGTTTTTGTTTTAAACCCAGGTTTTCTCCGCCGTCATCTTCAATGCTGTAAATAGTGTTGAGCGTTCCGACCATAACTTCACGAGCGGCAAATGATGTTATTAAGCCAATTCCGATTTTCCAGTCGAAGCCTAAAGGTTTTACAACAGGTTCAATTAGCTGACCAACTTGCCCGGCAAAACTGTTTCTGAGTTGTACAGATTGCAAGGTTTCGCCATCCGGAATTGGGTGCTGAGTTACATCATATTTTGGAAAGGAAGCCAAAAACCAAAGCACAATTGAAATCGCCATAATAACTTTTCCGGCCTCGCTTACGAAAATCCATCCGCGCTCGAACATGTTATGAAATACGAGTTTCCAGTTGGGCATTTTATAAGATGGAAGTTCCATAATAAACGGACTCGATTTATCCGTTTTGAATATTTTTTTCATAATCCAAGCTGAGAAAATCGCCATCACAATACCAAACAAATACAAACCGAAGAAGGTAAGTCCTTGTAGAGGAATAAAGCCTAAAACAGTTTTTGATGGTACAAATGCTGCAATCATTAAAGCGTAAACAGGCAGACGTGCAGAGCAAGCCATAAAAGGTAAAACCATCATGGTAATGAGTCGGTCTCGCCAGTTTTCTATGGTTCTGGTCGCCATAATTCCGGGAACAGCACAGGCAAAGCCGGACATTAGCGGGACAACTGAGCGCCCGTGCAAACCAATACGGTTCATAAATCCATCCATCACAAAAGCCGCACGAGCCATATATCCGGTGCTTTCCAGAATGGAAATAAAGAAGAATAAGAACATGATTTGCGGTAAGAAAATAATTACACCGCCTAAACCTGCGATTATTCCTTCCACAATTAAATCGTTGAGCATTCCTTCCGGCATCGCATTTGCAACCCAGTCTCCTAAATGAATAAAAGCCCAGTCGATTAAATCCATAATGGGTTCAGCCCATGTAAAAATGGACTGGAACATCACCAATAAAACCAAAACAAATATGACAGGTCCGAAAACTTTATGAGTTACAACTTTATCAATATGGTCGGTTTTGGTAAGACGTGGTTCCGATTTTTCGGTTGATTCCGTTGAGATATCGCCAATAAATTGATAACGACTTAATACTTCTTCCGCCATCCAGTTTTTGCGGGAATCATCTAAAATGCGTCTTGCGCGAGTAATTGATTTTACTAAATCGTTTTTGGATGGGTGTAAACGGTAGGTGTCTGAAGCTTGTTCATTACTCAATAAGCGCAGAGCTTCAATTTTGTGGGAATATTCGGGTAATTTGGTATGCGGTTTTAAAAACTCATCATCAATAAGATTAATCGCTTTTTTTAGTTCTTCGGATGGATTCCAGCGAAAACGTTGAGGAGCAATTAAGGTATGATTGGAAATAGCTTCTTTAACTTTTTGAACTTCTTTGTCATTTTTGGCAATTAAAGGAAGAACCGGAGCTCCTAATTTTCTGCTGAGTTGAAGAGCATTTATTTTGGTTCCTCGATCTTCGGCAACGTCCATCATGTTCATAATTACCAAAGCCGGTAAGCCCAAGTCTAACACTTGAGAAGCTAAATAAAGATTTCGCTCTAAGTTGGAAGCATCTAAAATCACCAATACTAAATCAGGAATCGGGTCCGCAGGATTCGAGCCAATCAACGATTCAAAAGCAATTTTTTCGTCGAGTGTTTTAGGATTTAACGAATATGTACCGGGTAAATCAATAATGGTGTGAGTTACACCGTCAATTTCGGCAGAGCCGGTTTTACGCTCAACAGTAACTCCGGGATAGTTCCCGATTTTTTGACGCAAGCCTGTTAATGCGTTAAATAAAGTAGATTTTCCAGTGTTGGGATTTCCAACTAAAGCGATGTTTAGCGATTTCTGTATCAAGACTAATCCAATTCTATACAGGTTGCTTCTTCTTCGCGCAGACTCAACATATAGCCGCGAACTTTAATTTCTATCGGGTAACCTAAAGGTGCTGTTCGAATAACTTCGATTCCCATTCCGGGTGTTAAACCCATTTCTAAAAGACGAATAGTTCCGGTGCCGTTTATGGCTTTGATAAGATGTTTTCCGGGCTTCTTGATATCAGATAAAAGCATACGTTTCTTACATAGGTAAAACCAGAATGCTTCGCGCTAAATCTCCGTTAATGGCTAATCTGGTTTCTCCAACTTGTAAAATTACGTGGTTTTGTTTGGATAAAATGGTGCCGTTTGCACCTTCAACACAGCCTAACTCTCGTAATCTGCAAGCGTCTTCGTTGCTACAGCCAAGACATTGAATGGAAATAATTTCGCCAACTTTTGATGTACTAAGCGGAAACATATCTATCTATTTTGATTCAGTCTAAACAAATATAAGAAAGTTTTCGTCAATGATTCCTCACATTGCTCATTTAATTGTGGCGAGAAAAGGTTGAAATCTATTGACCGAATAAAATATAGGAGTCTTTTGTCCGAATGGCAATAATCTGTTGTACGACTAAACTTTCCAAAAAATTTTCTTTTTGTACAGCCAATACATTACGCTGTATAAAATGCTCATAAACACCACGCTGAATGCAATTGAGCCGATGTAATTACCAAAGTATGGAGCAAAAACCGTATCGAAAATCCAAGATTTTAAACGCATTCCATTTATTTGTGGCATTAGAATAAGCCGTCCAAATAAACCGGACAGCATAAAAAAAGCAATGGCATTCGAGCCGAATACAATGAATAAGGCCGACCAGTTTTTGATGCCTTTTAAATCAACCAAAAACATACACATGGCGAGAAAGAGTAAAGCCATCCCGCTCATAAATATCACATAACTTGGTGTCCAAATGGTTTTGTTGATGGGGAAACCATAGTCCATAATTTCACCAATAACCAATAACAAAACGCCCCAAAAAAACAGCGTTGAAATTTTAACTTCAAGTTTCTCTGAATTGGATAGGTAGTATCCGGTCAACACTCCGGCAATACAACTTACAACCGCCGTAAATGTGGAAAATAATCCCTCAGGATCGTAAGGCAACGGTAGGTTTTTGAAATACACATGATTGGTACCGAATACATGAAAGTCGATATACGCAGCGAGGTTTTTTCCGTGTTCTAAACTTCCGGTTAAATCGACTTGTTCACCGTCAATTTGGGCAGAAAACGGGAAATAGTTCATCATCAACCAATAAAAAACTAAAGTGCCGACACCAATATAAAACAATTGCTTGGGCTTAAAATGCAGGTACAAAATAGCTGTAATGGCATAAACTAATGCCAAACGCTGTAAAACACCCATATAGCGAACATTCAAAAACGTATCGTTAAACCAATGGTGTTCCGGCATTAAAAGGTTTATTGAAAACAGATTCAAAAACAGACCTAAGCCGAATAGTTTCCATGTTCTGTTAAATATTGACTTGTATAGTTCCGATTTCGGAGTGTTGTGTTCCAGCTTTTTTTGAAAGGCAAGCACAATGGAAACGCCCATAATGAACACAAAAAACGGAAAAATAAAATCAGTTGGGGTCCACCCGTTCCATTCGGCATGTTTTAAAGGAGCATACATGTAAGACCATGAGCCCGGATTGTTTACAAAAATCATCATGGTAATGGTGATTCCCCTGAAAACATCTAAAGACAACATTCTGCCTTTAGGTAAGGATGCCATAATGGAACTCATGAAAACTCCTTTTAATCGGTGTATAATAAATTGGCTTTATCTGATGAGGTTACGATGCCTTTTATCAAAGCAGAACTGAATCCATCATGTTCCATCTGATTTAAACCCGCAATCGTACATCCCATCGGTGTGGTAACGCGGTCAATTTCATGTTCAGGGTGGTTTCCTGTTTGTTTGAGCAAGGTTGCTGCACCTCGTGCTGTTTGTGCCGCAATTTTTAAAGCAATATCAGCGTGGAAGCCTATTTGAATACCGCCTTGTGATGCCGCACGAATAGCTCTCAGAAAAAAAGCAATGCCGCATGCCGCTAATGCTGTTGCCGGATTCATTTGGTCTTCCCGAATAATGACAGATTCACCCACACAGTTAAAGATTTCTTCTGTTTTTATTACGGCATCGGAGCCTTCTTCACCACAAATACATGTCATAGATTCGCGTATGGAAATCGCCGTGTTTGGCATGGCTCGAACCACAGACAAATTTTCGTGTGTATGTGCCTTTATCGTTTTAATCGGTAAGCCGGTGATAACGGAAATCAGGGTGTGTTTACCGGGTACTAGAACGGGCTTAATTTCATCTAAAACATGATTAGCATGATGCGGTTCAACTGCTAAAATGACAATATCCGATTGTTCAACGGCGGATATATTATCGTTTAACGTGATGCAGCCCTTCTCTTTAAATCGCGCAATCTTTTGAATATGTCGGCGGGTTAAAATTAGCTGAGAAGGTTGTACAAAAGCTGATGTCAATAATCCGTCTGCGATGGAGCTTCCTAAATTTCCGGCTCCTAAAATGGTAATGGTTCCGTTCATGGTTTCTTGGGTTGATGTGTTTCATCCGCAATATAATGAAGAAGCCTTTTCGAATGGAAAGAAAATAACGAATAGAAAAAATTAGCTAATAGATTGGCAGACAATAAGAATGGGTTTGTTCTGATTGTCTTTTACAGCAAATACGAAGTAGTCATCGCCGGTTTGTAGACCTGTTTTTTTGCGTATTTCCGATTCAGAATCCGGAAAATTTCTGGGAACGATATTGGCTTTTAGGGCTGAGAGTCCTTTTTTGTAAGGATGCGTTTCTATAACGCGAAAAACGCGTCCGGGAAAATGGGAAAGATGTTTTTCGGATGTAAATACATGCGTTTGCGGTGCTAATTTGTGTAACTCAAACGCTTCACAAACAGGGGAATAAGCCTGAGCTTTGTGGATAGAAGCATGCACATCATATAAAAAACTCAAAGGCGCAGAATACCTGAATTCAGTTGAATGTAATGGCCACTTGGTTTCAAAGGTTTGGTTTTCGTGTTCTGAACTACTATTCCAAAGTTGTAACGAAATGTTCGAGCCCGATTTTTTCTTTAGCTTGATGACGAGTTCTTTACACTCGTTTTTTACCGAAACCACACGTATTGTATGGATAAACCAATCCGGATTTCCTGCCTCCTCAAGTTCTGAAACAGCTTTATGAATATCGAGCATCGGAGATAATTTCAGAACAATGCTGGAAGTTGTGTTTTTCAAAACAGGTAGAAGTTTTAACACATTTGGAACGCAATCGTGCAGACTAACCAGTTTTCGATTGTGTTCATCGCGACGTGAGGGGTCGATTAAAACGGAATCAAATACCCGGGTTTTGTGAGTATGTAGAAAGTGTTCAGCAGTGCTGTTTTCAAAATAGAATTCGGTAAGTTCCAGTTTCTTAGCATTTTCTTGAACAAGATGCTGAAGTTCCAAATTGGGCTCGACATGTGTAACCGTAAAACCGTTTTTTGCAGCTAGGGTTGAATCAACCCCAAATCCGCCGGTTAAATCGAGCAGCGTTTTCCCATCAAATAAATCCAACTTTAAATGAGCTGTTTTTTCCGATGAACATTGTTCCAAATTGATACTTGGCGGAAATAAAAGTTCACGATCCACCCAAAGAGGCAGTTTCTCTTTTCCTTTTTGATAGCCGTTAATCTGATCTAAAATAAAGCTCCGCTCTTGAATGGGCAGTTTAGATAATAGTAAAGCCAGTTTGGCTTTCGGCTGATTTTTATGAGTATCAATAAATAATTTTTGTTCGGCTGAAATCATGTTACGACTTAGGTTTATCGTCTTCTTTGAAGAGCATCACGATTTCATACACGCCATCGCTGGCTTGTTTCTGAAGGGTTGTGCCAAGTTTTTCATTGAGCGCCATTACCGCTTTATTTTCAACCAAAGCTGATGCTGTAAAACCTCGTATTCCGCGTTCCATGGCAATGTATTTCAGATAACTTGCCAACGTAAAACCAATTCCCTGGCGTTGCCACGAATCGGAGGTTGTAATGGCAAATTCAGCGAGATTTGTGGATTCATCCAAAACATATTGTGCTAAACCGATAACCTCTTCATGTTCCTGATTTTGCACAACACCGATAATGGCAAGGTGTTTACGGTAATCAACATCCACAAAATGCTGAATATCTCTGGCTTTCATTCCGATTCGCATTCCGGTAAATCTCATTTTCATGGATTTATCCGAAAGTTTGGCAAAAAACGATTTAATGAGGCGTTCATCAGTTATTTTAACCGGACGAATAAGCATTTCCGAGCCGTCCGGTAAAAAGCGTTTTGTAATCAGTTTTTCAGGATAAATACCGTTAATGCCCGAGCGTAAATCAACCATCGGAGGAATAACGCCTCGCGCTTTTCCTTCGGTAAATAAACCGTCGCGAAATTTCGGATGGGCAATGGAGATGAGTTCTAAAGCGCGTTCTTTAAAATTTTTACCGTGTAAATAAGCAATTCCGTATTCGGTAATTACATAGTGAATATCTCCGCGACCCAATGTAACTCCCGTTCCTTCACGCAAAAAGGGAACTATGCGAGATAGGGTTTCATCTTTTGCGGTTGATTCAAGAACCAAGATGTTTTTTCCGTCAGGATTTAAGGTTGCACCTCTCATGAAATCCGTTATCCCGCCAATTCCGCTAAACTGGAATCCGTCCAAGGTTTCGGTAGTTGCCTGACCCGTTAAATCAATTTCCAAAGCCGTATTAATGGCCGTCATATGGTTATTTCGTGCAATCACTAAAGGCTGATTTACGTAATCAATTTCACGAAACTCAATAGTCGGGTTTTTGTGGATGTATCGATAGGTTTCTTCGTTGCCAATACAAAATGAAGCGATTGACTTCCCGCGATTTATGCTTTTTTGGGAATTGTTGATAACACCTTTTTTCATCAACTCAACCATTACAGGTGAGAGCAATTCGGAGTGAAGGCCTAAGTTTTTTTTGCCTGATAAACCTCGTAAAGCAAAGTTCGGAAGTCTGCCATAACCGGCCTGTATAGTATCACCGTCTTTCACAACTTGCGCTAAATACTCTCCGATTTTATCGGCGGATTTTGGGGTTTTAAAGCTTGGAATTTGCAAAATGGGTTCATCATAACGAAAAGCAAAATCGATATCGTCCATTGAAATAAATCCGTCGCCCCAAACTTCCGGCATGTGTTGGTTCATCTGTGCAATTACGATATCCGCTGAATCTATAGCCGCCTTAACAATATCGACACTAACCCCGAGTGATACATTTCCGTGCATATCCGGCAAGGACGTTTGGATGAGCGCCACATGAACATGAATGCGTTTTGAGCGGAATAAATGCGGAACCTGAGAAATAAATATGGGCGAATAATCGGCCAGACCGGTGTTTACGGCGTTTCGGAAAACGGGTGAAATAAAAAACGTATTGAAGCGAAGTAAATCTTTAAACCGTTCTTCTTCAAAATTGAACAAACCTAAAGTCCAGACTTGCAACAATTCATTTCCCCAGTGCGATTTGGGATGGGAGCCTACATATTCTGAAAATTGTTTGATGAGATATTGAGGTTCCGCACAGCCTGTACTAACAAAAATGCGTGAGCTTGCCCGAATTTTTTCAAACGCTTTGTGCAATTCATGTATAGGAAGCTCTTTTGCCATAAACAGGTAATTTATTCTAAATGAAGGTACTAAAAGATAGGCAAGAGTCTTAAAACTGAATGATTATTACACAGAAACAAAAAAAGCTCCGCGTCATCACACGGAGCTTTTCTCAAAGTTGAGTACATGCAATTACGCTGGCACTGCTACTTGTTCAATAAGTTCAGCTGTAATTTCTAATTTCACTTCGTCAGCTACTACAACGCCGCCGGCTTCGGTTAAAGCGCTCCAGTTTAAGCCAAAATCTTTACGGTTTATTTTACCGCTGATTTCAAAACCTGCAACATTAAAGTCACCGCCGAAACCTTTTACCGTTCCGTTATAAATCACATCAAGAATTACCATTTTGGTAGTTCCACGGATGGTTAAATCGCCGGATAATAAATAGTGATCATCGGTTTTTTTGCTGAACGTAACAGATTTGAACGTCAATTTTGGGTGGTTTTCAGCATCGAAGAAATCCGCTGATTTTAAGTGACCGTCACGTTGAGCTTGTTTGGTGTTGATGCTGTTAACATCAGCTTCGAAATACACTTTAGCGTTGGTAAAATCATTTCCTTCTGTTTGAACATATCCTGAGAAGGTGTCGAAATGACCGGTTACAGTAGAAACAACTAAGTGTTTTACTTTGAATTTAATTTCTGAGTGAGCAGTGTCAATATTCCAAGTTTTCATAATGGTAGGGGATTTATTGTTAGATGATTATCATTGAATATGATATAATTTA
>SBGQ01000044.1 GCA_006226965.1 bacterium
CCAAGTACCGTTAAAAAAACGACAACGGGTATTTCGGCAGAACAAAAAGTGATTACGAATACTACAAGCGTAAAAACAACGGAGTCGGCTAAACCCGCAGTTGAAAGTAATCTACCGGGTGAAAAGACAAAAAATGGGTTATCAGTAACGGATTCTAAGAAATCTGATTCATTGGTAAGCAATACAAAACAGGTGCAAACTTCTGTAGGAGAATCTAATGTTCCGTCAAAACAGACTCTGGCTAATACGTCTGTAACGAATACAAAAGCTGAAGCGAAATCTGCATCTGCGGCTAATCAAACGCTTGGAAATGCTGCACAATCGAAGCCTGATGGACATCAATCTAAATCTGTAACAATTGTTGAAGTAAGCTCAGATTCAAAGAAAGCAGATGTTGTTTCAACTAAAGCCGCCCCTCAAAATCAAACTGATGCTAAACAAACTAAAGGAGTAGTATCCGAGTCTAAACCAAATCAGTTCAAAGAGTCATCTATAGATTCAAAAACAGAACGAATTGAAGTAAAAACAGCGGAAAAAAACACTCCAAATCCGGCATCAAGTACAGAAAAAGTATCCGTTCATTCTCAAAATGAATCACAAAAAACGGAAACTATAAGTTCGGCTAAATCGATTGAATCAAATGCGAGTGAGTTTGTATCCAAAGAAAAACAAAATCAGCAGATGGATACAAAAATTCAGAAATCGGACAGCACTCTTGAGGACTTGAAACCACAGGTTGATGTGTCTAAAAGAGCAATTGTTTCTGAGAAAGCAGAAAAACCTATTTTGCATGCTGATAACTCAGCACAAGAAAAAGCAGAGTTCAAACCTGCATCACTTAAAAATAATGCTGAATTACAAACAAGTGGTACAAAAGAAGACGATTCGGTTAAAACAGAAAAACCGTTAAGCATTGATACGGAATTTATTCCAGTAGATGAGCAATCGGATGTTTCCGAACACAGTTCAATTGATGATTATGAGCATATCAAATCCGTTGCTATTGAAGCACAAGCGTTTATTAATGCAAACTCGGCAACAGCTGTTGATTTGAAGCCTAATCAAACCTCTACAAAACACTCTGATAGCAATAGTGTAGATGTGAAATTGGGTACTGAACGAACGAATGCCAAGACAAGTGCTACAATCGAACAAAAAGTGAGTACAAATCAGGTTCAAAACGCTACCGAAAAGCAGTCTGTTTTTAGTCATAAACTGAATGAAACGCAAGCTCAGCAAGTTAGTCCTGAGATTCAGCGAGCATTGTATTACGGTAAATCGAAACGTGAAGCGGATTCAAAACTAGCATCAAATACAGAACAAGAAGTACGTTTGTTTAATAAAAATGAACGCGTTACTATTTCTGAAACGGTGAAAGCTGAAACGTCGAACACCAACTCTTTTGGTACTAATACACCTAAGTCGGAATTGGTAAGTCAGCAAAAAGCAAATGAAAGCGGAGCACAATCAAGTCAAGGCAAAGTGCTTGATCTCCCAATTGATATTGAGAAAGAACGTGGAAATTCGTTAACAGCCGAAGGTGTAAAAGAGGCTTCAAAATCTGCAAAAGCATTTAGTTTGAAAACAGATAAAAATGAGAAAGCAGAACAGAAAAAAGATGGATTTACTAGTATTTCCTCATCTAAAAAAGAAGAATCAGGAGCAGTAAATTCTGTAAATGCAGATTCTGTTTCAACTGAACTAAGCGGTAGTGTAACAGAAAATCCAAATCCGATACATGAACAGTCGCTACAGCATCAAAACGCAGAAATACGCGGTGATGTAACGGTTATTTCTAACCAAGTAAGGAAAGATTTTCCAATTAAAATGGCGCATGTATTGAGAAATATGCCTCAATTTGAAAATGAGCGCCCACAAGAACTTTGGCACAAACATCGCTTTGTGACAGATGAAGGGAAAGCAATAAACATGGCGGTTCGCAAGTCTGAAGGAGTTGTTCAACTCCAGATAAACGGAGGATCACCAGAGCTTACCCGAATCATTCAACAGCATGTGCAAGAGATTAGAGATAATCTTCAACAGAAGTTGGATGTGCGTATCGAAATCCAATTCACTAATCCTGACCAAAGCGGCTCCGGCCAGCAGCAATCAGGACAATCTGAAAAAGGCCCGGGGGTTGGGAAACTTATCGGATTAAATGATGCAGATTCGATACATTCCGAGAGTTCAGGTAAAACTGAATCTCAACAATCAAAAATCGTTCAGCCGGAATATGACGGCTGGACAGCATAAAAAGGATTCATAGACTCTATGGATGCAATTTCACAAATTCGGTCGGATACTTCGGCAATTAACAGAGCAAACAGTTCACTCGGTGGTGAATTGGGTAAAGATGAGTTTTTGCGCTTATTAGTAACGCAATTACAGAATCAAGACCCGGTAAACCCGATGGACAGCTCCCAGTTTGCTTCTCAGCTTGCCCAGTTCAACTCGGTTGAGCAATTGATAAATGTTAATGATTCATTAACAGCAATGGCTCAGTCTCAAGAGTTAATTGGAACAGGTTTGAATAATACCTTAGCATCTTCCTTACCGGGTAAAACTGTTAAAGTAGCTACCAATCAGTTAAAGTTGGATAATAGTAGAGAAGTTCCAGTTCTCTATGAATTAAGCACCGGCGCAACTGAAGTTGAGGTAAATATTTATAACAGCAATGGCACTTTGGTTCGAACCGAAACTCTGGAAAACAAAAGTTCCGGTGAAAACACATATACCTGGGATGGCAAAGGCGATAGCGGAAAAAATCTTCCTGAAGGAGATTATTACGTTACGGTTAGTGCTAAAAACGGGGAAAATGCTGTTGAGGCAGCTACTTACGTAAAAGGCGAAGTAGCAAAAGTAAAATACACCAGTAACGGCGTTCAATTGTTGGTAAACGGCATGTACGTTGGTCTTGGTGATGTTGAAGAAATCGGAGTTGACTAAACTCTGATGTAACATAAAGTTCGTTTCAAAACGAGCGTTCTTTGAAATACTAATACAAGTCGAGGTATGGACTTACGACATCTGACCGGTAGGGTCAATCCTATAGATCCGGTTCAGAAACCTGTCCAAAGCACACCCGTTCAGGCTCCGCTTTCGCCATCCGGTGAAACGTTTGCCCAGATTCTGGAGCGTGCACAACAGGGAAACCGGACCTTACAGTTCTCCGGCCATGCCTTAAAGCGATTGGAAGACCGCAATATTCAACTCAATGAAACAGATTTGATGCGAATAAATGAAGCGGTTAACCGAGCAGCCGAAAAGGGCAGCCGTGATACGTTGGTGCTTGATGGTGAACACGCATTTGTGGTCAATGTCCCCAACAGAACCGTTATTACAGCAGTAGATCAAATGGAATTACGCGATCGCGTATTTACTCAAATCGACAGTGCTGTTTTAACAAAACCAAACTTATAAAAAACAAATTGGGCTGGACCCGCAAGGGAAGCCCAGGTGCACTTGAACGATCGATAGTGCACTCTTCCTAACGTCAAAAAAAACAATTACTGAGGTAATCTTATGTCATTAATGAGATCTCTAGCAGCCGGTATTAGCGGGATGAAAGGTTTTCAAACCAAAATGGACGTAATCGGCAACAATATTGCAAACGTAAATACAGCTGGTTTTAAAGCTAGCCAAGTAAACTTCGCAGAACTAGTTTCTCAAAGTTTAACCAAACCTGATGCACGCTTTGGCTCAGCTCCAAGCTTGTACAATCAGGTAGGTTTAGGTTCACGTGTATCTTCAATTTCACGTGACTTTACCCAAGGTGCTATCACTTCAACAAATGTAAAAACCGATTTAGCTATTCAAGGTAACGGCTTTTTCATGGTAAATGATGGTACTCAAAATTACATCACACGTGCAGGTAATTTTAAATTTAATGCTGATGGTAATTTAGTAACTGATGCGGGTTTATATGTACGTGGTTTTAATGCAAACGCTGATGGTACTGTAATCAATGGTGGTTCTGCTGAAGATATCCGCGTAAACTTTGGTGATATCTATGCACCACAAAAAACCTCATTGGTTAACTTAGCCGGTAACTTGAATTCAAACACAAGTGTTTCTCAAGTATTAGCAAGTTCAAATGCATTTACTGATGGAAGCAACGCATTAGCTGTTGGTACTCAGGATTTAGCGACAATGAACCAAACCAATGTGGCATTAGTTGATGGTGATACAATTGATATTACCGGAACAGATAATGCAGGTAACGCTATTGCTGCTTCATTTACGTATGGTGCTGCAAACGACGGAACTACTCTTGATGATTTAATTTCTGTTATCAACACAGCATTCGCTGGTGAAGCAACAGCAACTCTTCAAGACGGAAAAATCGTAGTTAAAAGTGATAAATTAGGCGACAGCAGCTTAAGCATAGGCTTAGCAATGGGTGCCGGAGCAACTGGTGATATCAACTTCTCTACATTAAATGTAAGTGTTGAAGGTGCTACAAACTCTACATTAATTAGCAACACCGTATACGATACACAGGGTGAAGCTCATACATTGTTAACAACATTCACTCAAACCGACTTCAACAAGTGGACTATCGAAGCCTCTTTCTTGAACGGTGAGTCAGTTTCTGCGGTAAACGGTGTAAACGGAACAACAACTATGGATATCGAATTTGATGATGAGGGTCGTTTAATTACTCCATCAAATGGTTCTTTCTCTGTTGAATTTGATCCGGGTAACGGTGCAGAATCAATGAATTTCGATGTTGAAATCAGCGATCCTGTGGTTGGTGCCATCACCCAATTTGATGGTGCAGCATCTGCTAACTTCGTAAAACAAGATGGTTATGCTCAAGGTGATTTAACCGATTTCTATATTGATGCAACTGGTTTGATTGTTGGTACTTACAGCAACGGTAGAAGCAAAAACTTAGCACAAATGGGTGTTGCAACTGTAGCAAACCAAAACGCTCTTGTTCATACAGGAAACGGTTTGTTCTCAGTAAATACACAAGCTGGTGATTTAATCATTGGTAGTGCTAAAAACTTACCTGATACAACTATCAGTTCTGGTTTCTTGGAGTCATCAAACGTTGACTTAGCACAAGAATTCACTGAAATGATTGTTGCACAACGTGCATATCAATCAGCAGCACGTGTAATTACTACTTCAGATCAATTACTGAACGAGATTACTCAGCTGAAACGTTAATATTTTTAATTAACTTCGCGGTGAGCCGGTTTATACCGGCTCACTTTATTAATTAAATTTGCAAGACATGGAAAAATCTTCTGCAATTGGTATTGGTGCCGGACTTGGCTTAATCACACTTTCAATTTTAGTTGAAGGCGGACTAGGGTCATTTGTAAGTGTTTCCTCCATGATTATTGTTTTGGGAGGTGTACTTTCGGCCTGTCTGGTAAACTATCCCATGGAAGATTTATTAAATGCACAACGTGCTATACAAAAAGCATTTGCCGGCCAAAAAATTGATATGATTCGTCATATTGAAATGTTTACCATTTTCTCAAGAAGAGCAAGAAGAAATGGCTTATTGGTTTTAGACGAAGATATTCGTTATATCGAAGACCCGTATTTAAAAAGTGGGATGGAATTAGCAGTTGACGGGATTTCAGAGGATAATTTAGTTAAGATTTTGAATGATGAAATTGATGCGGTCGAAAAAAGACACGATTTGAATTATAGAATTTTAAATTCCATGGCAACCTACTCTCCTGCTTTTGGAATGATAGGAACATTAATAGGTTTAATTTTAATGCTCCGAAACCTAAGTGATTCCGGTGGAATTGGCCAAGGTTTATCTGTTGCTCTTATTACAACATTTTATGGTACAATATTTGCCAACTTAATTTTCGCTCCTTTAGGCGGTAAACTTAAAGAGTACTCCGAAAAAGAGTTAAACGAAAAGAAAATGTTACGTTCAGGGATTATTGCACTTGCAAATGGCGAAAATCCACGAATTTTAGAAAAGAAAATGTTAAGCTACTGTAGCGCTGATGAAAAAAGTGAATACAACAGAATTTTTGGCACTGCCAGTATCAATCAGCAACAGGAAGATAAAATGTATAACCACTGGATAAATCAACAGAAGGAAAAATGGGAAAGTACGTTGACAGATCTTCAAGCTGGTTAGTAACCTATTCTGACTTCATAACACTGTTATTGGTGTTTTTTGTGGTTTTTTATGCCATTACACCGGGAGTTGAGGAGTCAAAACTAAAAGCTATTCAATCTGCATTTGACGGTGGCGAAGGTATTTTGAATGAAAGTTCTGTAATCCCTATTGATGCACTCGCTGAAAAAATGAAGCGCAGTGAGCGTTGGGAGGCATTAAATACCTACATAGCGGAAAATAATTTAGGCGATCAGGTTCAGATTGATTTAATGGAAACCGGTAACCGAATTATTTTAAAGGAATCACTTACTTTTTTAAGCGGTGATTTTAATCTGTTAGATAAATCAAAAAATATTTTACGCGAAATTACTTATCTGTTTGATGAGACCATTGCAGAGGTTGAAGTACAAGGACATACCGATAATATTCCGGTAAGATCTTCTCGATATCGCTCAAATTGGGATTTAGGTGCAGAACGTTCAATTTCCGTTTTGTTATTTTTGCTTGAAAACACGAACCTTCCACCTGAAAAGTTCAAAGCCAGCAGTTTAGGAGAATATCAGCCAATCGCAGATAACGCTGATGCTTCCGGCAGAGGTTTAAATAGAAGAGTAGAAATTTTGATTCGATATAATCAAACTGAGGAACCTCAAGGTCAACCGCAATTACCCGGCTTTCCGGCAACTCAGGATATCAACTAAAAGAATATGGCAAAAGCAGATTTAACCGGTACAAAAGGATTAGATTCGGATAACATTCCGGTAGTAACCATTCCTCGTTCGTTTAGAAAGAGCTATGGAAATACATTTTTAATGATTGCTATTTTAGTTGCTGAAGCAATTGGATCGTACACAATTATAGCACTAAACTATCAATCAATCTATGAATGGGTGTATGGTGCGCCTCCAAATTTTGGAGTGAATTACGAATTTGCGAACATCACAATAAATCCGGCAGAATCGAAAGGACAACGCTTTTTAGTGTGTTCAATCAGTATTCAAATGCGTGATGAAGGTGATCTTGAAAGTGTTCAACGAAATGAGTTTATCGTGAAAGATGCGATTAACACATTACTTAGTAAGAAAACAGTTGACGAACTGCAAAGTGTTGATTCCAGAATCAACCTAAAGCAGGAAATAGGATTGGTTATTAATTCCATCTTAGGTGAATCGGCTGTAAGAAATGTATTTTTCACAAAATATGTGATGCAATAACTCGAAAGAGGCGAAATCATGGTTTCAAAACTTCTCTCACAAAACGAAGTAGATGCGCTGCTCAATCAGTTTTCAGATGTTCCTGAAACTGCTGAGCCTATCGTGGTTGTGCCCAAAAAAGAAGTAGTTAACTACGATTTTAAACACCCAAAATTGGTTTCCAAAGAACAAATGCGTTCTTTGCGAAATCTGCACGAAGCTTTCGCTCGTAACCTATCTGTAGCATTCACAAATATGTTAAGAACTATTGTTGATATTCAGTTCTTAACGATAGACCAGGTTGTGTATTCTGAGTTCGTTCAATCTATAGCCTCTCCCAGTGCCTTGTTTATTTTTACTGTTGAAGAATGGGGCGGTGAAGCGGTAATGGAAATTGACCCTCGTTTCTGCGTGTTTTCGGTAGAACGCCAAAGTGGTGGACGCAGTAAAGAAATGACTTTTCGTCGCGAAATGACCAATATTGAAGAAAAGGTTATGTCGCGCATTATGAACCGTGTGTATTCAGAGTTGCAGGAAGCCTGGAGCCAGTTTATGCAATTAACGGTTTATCAACATTCTTATGAAAGCAATCCGGAAAACATCCAGATTATTTCAGCAATGGAACCGGCTATTGTCGTGTTTTATCAGATTTCAGTATATGATAGCCGTGCCGTATTCAATTTATGTTACCCTTACGCCCTGCTGGAAAAAGCTTTGTCGAATTCCTTATTTCGCAATGCAAATCAAATGCGTAAGGATGATTTGGAACCTGAACAACGTGCTATTTACCGCGACCATTTGAAAAAAGTACAAGTTCCGGTGCAGGCTGTTTTGGGAAAAACCCAGATAACAATTCAAGATTTAATAAAAATGCAGGTCGGCGATGCGATTACATTAAATCGCCGGGTTGAACAACCTTTGGATGTGCTCATCAACAATCACAAAAAAATGAAAGCATTCCCGGGGCAAATGCGCCGACACAAGGCCATTAAAGTGTACGATTTTATTGACGAAGACAAAGAATGATAAAGGAATAATGTCATGGAAGCTCAAGTACTAGAACAAGGGCTAAAGAATCAGCTGCCAGCAGTTGAGGAATTTCTCAAAGCTATCTTATTAAAGAAAATCAATGTGGAGGTT
Source organism: bacterium (assembly GCA_006226965.1). Taxonomy (GTDB): domain Bacteria; phylum Bacteroidota; class Rhodothermia; order Balneolales; family M1805; genus M1805. Next base: position 8,434 of record SBGQ01000044.1, read on the forward strand.
TCTGCAACCAGTGTTGCCGATGCCGAGATGGTTGTTGAGGCCTTAAAAACCGGAACAGCGGTTGTCTCCGTTAAAGATCAGATTTTTAATACCACGGTATTTATTGCTTTTGATGATAATTGGATTCCACAATTATCAACTGCAATGCTCGGCGTTGAAGAGCAAGAGGTTAATGAAATTACCAGAGATTTAATCAAAGAATTCACCTCACAATTATTCGGAACCATTCAGGTTTCTTTGCAGGCAGATGAAATTCCTGTTGAACCGGGTCCTGTTGAAATATTAAAATCGGCACAAATTGCCTCCGGTGTTACAGGGCAAAATTATTTTATTGCCCAAGTAGATGTATCCGGAAAATTTACAATTGATGGTGATGAACAGCCGCAGTTGGCAATGATTGTAGCATTCGAAGTTCCAGATGAAGATACCATCAACGAAATTATGGGTTTAGGTGAACCGGAAGTTATTTCTGCACCGGCTTCTAAAGCTTCAGCTTCTGCAGATACGGCTTCCGATGACGATATTGAAGCAGCATTTGCTGAAATGCCGATAGCTCAAAAAGAAACAAAACCGGCTCAACCCGCTCAGCCTAAAAAAGATAAAGAGCGCGAAAAAGCTAAAGACTTACCGCCGGTTAGTAGCAGACCTGTAGAATTCGAAGACTTTAATCCTTTTTCTGATGTAAAAAGTGAAGTGGAAGTACGTAATCTCGACATCTTAAAAGAGGTTGAACTTGATATTTCTGTAGAACTTGGTCGGAAAGAATTACCATTAGGTGATGTATTGCATTTAGTTCGTGGTTCTGTAATTGAGTTAGATAAATTAGCGGGTGAACCTGTAGAAATTTATGCTAATGGTCACCGCATTGCAGAGGGCGAAGTTGTTGTAATTGATGAACACTTTGGCGTACGAATCACCAATTTAGTTTCTACAAAAGAGCGAATTGAAAGTTTGAGATAATGCTGTTTAAAAGTTCTTCTGCGGGAGCTTCCAAATCGGTATTAAAACCAGTTTTAATTTTATCAGCAATATTGCTGGTATTGTGGATGATTACCTTGTCTCAATCGGGTGATAATACATCACAAGAACAAACAACTGTTGAAGAACAAGCTCGAATCGATTCCCTTAGATTAATTTTAGGTACAACTGAAAGCAGGACTGTCGAAAAAAAGGGCGATAACTTGTTTAATAGTGCCTTTCCGGTTTTTTTGTTGCTGATATTAGGTATAGCCGGAGTTTGGTGGTGGTCTCAAAAAAAAGGAACACCGGCAAATGTTATTTCCAATGTGGTAGCTGAACAAGAAATTGGCCCGGGGCAATTCATTAAAATTGTAAGTCTGGGTGATGAATACTTGGTTTTAGGGGTTACACCGCAATCGGTGAATTTATTAAAGAGCATATCAAAACAAGATTGGGATCCTTCTGCCTTAGTAAATCAAAAGGCGCAAACTACATCGATTTTTTCACAGATGTTAAAACGAGCTGAGGGAAATGAAAATGCTTAAAAAATGGCTAATAGGTTTAGTAATAGTACTTCCTCTTCTGCTCATTATTGGTGATGTTGCATTCGCTCAAGGCGTTCCTAAGATAGATTTAAGTATTAGCCCGGTTGAAGGCAAAGACGACTACTCGATTGCTATTCAAACAGTTATACTTTTAACAATTTTGAGTTTTGGGCCTGCATTCATCACAATGATGACCTCTTTTACTCGAATCGTAATAGTATTCTTTTTTATGAGAACGGCTTTGGGAACTCAGCAATCACCACCGAATCAGGTTCTTATAGGTTTAGCCCTGTTCCTTACTATTTACATTATGATGCCTGTTTTCAATAAAATAAATGATGTAGCCATACAACCGTATTTGAGTGACCAAATTACGCAGGCGCAAGCATTAGAACGTGGTGCTGTTCCTCTTAAAGAATTCATGCTAAAACAAACCAGAGAAAAAGATGTGCTGTTGTTTATGGATTTAGCAAACCTGAAAACAGTTGGCTCCGTAGATGATATGCCACTCTATGTTGTGGTTCCTGCTTATGTGATTTCAGAGTTAAGAATAGCATTTCAAATTGGATTCTTGATTTATCTACCATTCTTAGTAGTAGACTTGGTGGTCTCTTCAGTACTTCTTGCGATGGGGGTCATGTTCTTACCGCCTGTTTTGGTGTCATTACCGTTTAAAATTTTAATCTTTGTATTAACAGACGGTTGGTATCTTCTTGTTGATTCTCTTGTTCGAAGTTTTAAATAAATCGGAATGAATACTGAGATTGGTCTTTATTGGATTCAGGAAATGTTAACAGCAACAGTTGTTCTTGCCGGTCCGTTGTTAATTGCTGCGCTTGTTATCGGTTTAATGATATCGATCTTCCAGGCAGCAACCTCAATTCAGGAAATGACCTTAAGTTATGTGCCGAAAATGGTAGTTATTGTAATTATTCTGTTTTTCTTTTTTGGATATATGCTTCAATACGGGATTTCATTCTTGCAACGAATTTTTGACTTCATTCCACTAATTGCTCGTTAACTAAAATTGTTATGAGCGTATTCGACCCCCAATTTATAGTAACTGCTTTTATAATTATGGTACGAGTTACCAGCGTAATTATGGCTGCACCATTCTTTGGGTCAATGCAATTCCCTGTTCGAGTTAAAGTGTTTTTCGCGCTTTCTGTAACCTTGTTATTATACCCGGTTATTCCGCTCCAGGGTGTAATGGTTCCTTTAGATGCAACTAATTTGGAAGTTGTAATCCTTATTGTAAAAGAAATGTTGATTGGAGTTGCTATGGGTTTAGCCGGACAAATCGTTTTTGGCGGAATTCAATTTGGCGGGCAGTTTATTTCCATTCAAACAGGTTTAGGGTTTGCGAACATTATTGATCCAAACACTCAAACTCAGAACCCAATCATTTCTCAAGTAATGATTCTGCTGGGAATTGTTTTATTTCTTGCAATTGGAGGTGATGCCATTTATTTACGGGCGCTTAAAAAAAGCTTTGAAATTGTACCGCTCGGAACGGCAACATTTGCAGAAAGTGGACCGGAGTTTATAAAAATGGCTACGCAGATATTTGTTATCGGTATTCAGTTGTCAGCGCCGTTTATTATCGTATTATTTTTGATGGACTTATCCTTCGCCATTTTTGCGAGAATTATGCCTCAGGCGAATATCTTTTTTATCTCGATGCCGCTTAAAGTATTAGCGGGAATATTGATGCTTCTTTGGGTCGTTCCAAAACTCGGAATAGCTTTTAATCAATTTTTCCAGGTGTTATTTAAATTTCTTGAGCGAATTATTCTTGCCGTTTAAGAAGGGATTAATCGCGTAAAACAAACAATGCCGCGTACAATTTGCCGCGTTACTAAGAAGCCTGCCTTTTCAAAGAGGGCATTCGACTCCTCTTTAGACCAAAATTGAATTCCACTTAATTTAATAGGCTCCTGAAGAAGTTTTCCGTACCAAGAATCTGCTTTCAAGAGATGCATTATAAATAAAACACCGTCTTTTTTTAGAATACGACGGAATTCATAGAGCACTTTTTGTGGATCGAAAAACTCATTTAATGAACCTCCGCATGCAATACCATCAAATGATTCCGAGAAAAAGGGCATATTAGAGGCATCGGCTCTAAACAGATATACATTTGCCTGCTCTTTAATGCAACGTTCACGAGCTTCAAAAAGCATTTCTTTTGAAAAATCTAAAGCTACAATATTGGCTTGCGGTTGTTGTTTTGCAATGGCTCTTGTGTATAAAGCCGTGGAACAACCGGCATCTAAATAGAGTCCGTTTTCAGAAACGCTCATCCAATCACGCAGTAATTGCTGTTCTTCTTCTATTGGAAAGGTCTCTCCCGTCATTAAACTGAGTGCTTTAGTGCGCCATAAATCTTCGTATAAAGAAGCCGTTAATTTCCAATGATTGGTCATTTGTGCTAGTGAAGACTGACTCGTGGACTCGTCAAATAAATCAAGAATATTTTGTTCAATCTGATATTCATCACCCACTTTACTACAAACGCTACCTGACATAGGCTTTTGCAGCAACTTCATTTTTGAAGGGATTTCGATAGATTCTCTATCATTTTTTGGTGAACGAATACTCAGATTTTGCATAAGCACAGAAATTTTTGAGTTCAGGCTACGAACGAAAACGCCTATCGTTTCAGCTATTTAAATAAAATAGTTACCGGTGCTCCTTTTTCAACACCTAACATAACTTGCGCATTTCCTTTGTTAATAGCGACTTCAATCATACCGGTAGAGCCAACAATAGCTGTAGATTCACCTTCCGGTACAGCGCTAAATGAGCTTGATAAACCATGAATAATGGTGTTTCCGACATATATTTTACAGCTTCTGCCAGACAGTGATTGGTTATATAAATCGCGCGAAATGTTGGTAACCAAGTTTCCAAAATGATCGATATGAACAACCCAGCCATTAATAGATTCTTTGTCGTTTGTAGGCGTTGCCCATCGATAGGTTACAATTTCACTAATAGGATTACCTAAATCTTCTAAAGGAACCCCCTTAGAAATATGAGCAGCAACAGGCGCAAAAATATCTCTGCTTTGGAAAATGTTAGAACGTTGACTAGACCAGTAACTCGTATTGGTTAATTCGAATGCCTCATATGTAAATTGATCACCAATTAAAGAAAAGAGACCATTATCAGGACCTACAAAAAGTTGATCTTTTATACGAACCGCGAGAGGTTTGCGATTAGTTCCCGTTGTTGGGTCAACCATTGCTAAATGAATGGTACCTGAGGGGAAATTAAAGGCGGAGTTTTTTAAAACCCAAGCACAAGCCATAATATCTTGTGCCGGGATATCGTGAGAAATATCAATAGGAATGCAGGTGCGATTGATACTTAGAAGCGTAGCTTTAATGGAGGCTACATAATGATCTTTAGTACCTAAATCCGAAGTGAGGGTAATAATTGAATTTTCTTGGTTATCAAGCATGTGAGTTTAGCATAACCGGCATCACCAACATAAGCATCTGTTGATTTACATCTTCATCGGCCGGACGAACCACACCTGCTCTGTTAGGAGTTGAAAATTCAAATAATAAATCGTCGCTTTCTACATTGGTAATCACGTCAGCTAAATAACGCGCATTAAATCCAATAACCATCGATTCGCCTTCGAATTCACATGGAACAGCTTCTTTCGCTTCAGAGCTCATATCGATGTCCTCGGCTTGAATTTCAACGGTATTAGACTTTAAGCTCATTCTTATTTGGCGAGTGTTTGTGCTTGAGAAAACAGATACACGACGAACTGTTGCCAATAATTCTTGCTTATCCACTTTCATTTTTTTCTCGTTATCACGTGGGATAACCGCTTCGTAGTTAGGATAAACTTCGTTGATTAAACGAGTGATGATAGATGTAGAATCAGCTTTGAACTGAACATGATCAGAGCTTACATATATCATACAAGAATCACCTTCAAGAGCTTTTAAAACAAGGTTTAAAGCTTTTTCAGGAACAATGAAATTCATTTCATTTTTTGAAACCAAATCTTTACGGATAACTTTTACCAAGCGGTGGCCATCAGTTGCAACAATTTTACTTTCTTCAGCACCAATTTGAAAAAATACCCCCATCATAGCAGGACGTAAATCATCTGTAGAAACGGCAAAACTGGTTTTTTTTATAACTTCTTTGATAACATCTGCATCGGTTTCGAAGCCATTGCTTTCATCCAACTTTGGTAATTCAGGGAAATCAGCAGATTCTTCCCCAACCAATTTATAATCACCTTTATCGGTTTTAAAACGAACAATATTTCTGTCATCAACATCAAAATAAACAGGGATATCCGGTAATTGACGCAAAATTTCCAAAAGACGTTTAGCCGGAACGCAAACAGAACCGTCAACCTCAATATCTGCGGATATGTGTTCAACAATTGAAATTTCTAAATCTGTAGCGCTCAGTCCTAATCGACCGTCAGCGGCTTCAATTAAAACGGTTTCTAAAATGGGTAAAGTTGCTTTATTTGGAACCGCTCCAATAACTGAACTTAAACCTTTTACAAGTTCTCCACTAGAAATGCTGAATTTCATACTATTGCTCGTATTTGAATTTTTTTTGGATTTCGCCCTAATATAGGACTTCCCTCACAATCAATCATTCTTATTTACTTCATTTTCTTAGCATTTAACTTAACTAAAACGTGAAAATAGCTTATCTGATTCAATATTTTGGTCCATCTGACAATAGTTTCGCCTCAGGTAGAAGCTATGATTTTGCTATTGAGTGGGCAAAATCCGGACACGAAGTATGGGTTATTTGCTCTGATGCGTATTTGATTGATAAAAACAAACCGATTCATTTTCATGATTTACCGATTCACGTTCATGTAATCAAACAAAATTATCAGAACGAGTTTGGTGTTTTAGCCCGAATACAAGCGTTTTTTTGGTTTAGTTTGAAAGCATTACACCTCTTGTTAACCAATCCCAATAAGTATGATGTTTTATATGCAAGCTCAACACCGTTAAGCATTGGAATTGTTGGTTGGATACAAAAATGGTTTACACGAAAAAAATGGATATTTGAAGCCAGAGACTTATGGCCTGATTTCCCGATTCAAGTACTTGGAATTAAAGATTCTAAATTGGGAAAATGGTTATTCAAATTGGAGGAAAAGTTATATCAGAATGCAGATGAAATTATTTGTCTATCACCGGAATGTGAACAAGTTTTATTGAAAGAAAAGCTGGTATCCTCAAAAAAAATCTCTATGATTCCCAATGGGTTTTCAGAATATCAAGAGGCAGAGGCCGAGCAAAGTTCTGTTTCATACGAATATGGATTTTATGAAGGCGCGCTTGGTAAAGCTAATGGTATACATTGGTTAATGGATTTTGTAGATGAAGTCTTGAAGTTAAATAGTACTATTCATTTCAAAATAGCTGGCTTTGGAGTTATGAGTAAGAAAATCGATACATGGCTTAGAGTGCATGAACATCAAAATAGAATTCATTTTTTAGGATTGATTTCAAGAAAAGAAACAAATAGAGTACTAAAGGCAGCACAGTTTTCAGTAACCTGTTTTTCAGATTATGCTATTTTGACAACTAATTCCCCCAATAAACTTTTCGATGCGATAGGCTTAACTATTCCGGTTGTTACAAATATGAATGGGTGGATTGGTGATTTGGCAATAGAATATGGAGGAATATCAGAATCCGATCCACGCTTAGCTGCTAAAGAAATTTTAATCAAAATGAAAAATAAGCTGCCGGATAGACCAAAACTACATTTCGGTCGTTCAAAATTGGCTTTTCATGCACTTTCAGTCATTGAAAAATGTGGATAACTTTGAAGTATTGACTATTTTTACTTTATGATTCGCTTCTTTGCAGTAGTACTCTTTTTATTAACATCGATTTCACCAATGGCGGCTCAAAAGCTAAGCCAAGCAAAATATGGTGGAGACTTTTTAAGTGTTGGCGGCGGAGCTAGGGCTTTAGCGATGGGAAGTGCATATTCCGGTATTAGTAATGATGTTAGCTCAATTTATTGGAATCCGGCGGGCTTAGTAAATCTTTCAAAAATGGAAATGTTATACATGCACTCAGAACGATTTGAAGGCATTGTTGGGTACGACTTTGCTTCGATTGCGTTTCCGGTGACAAATACGGATGGTGTTGTGGGTGTGGCCTTTATTCGCCAAGGCGTTGATAATATTCCAAATACCTTGAGTGCATACGATTACGTGAATAATCAACCATTGCCTAATCCTGAAAGCTATATAACTCGATTTAGTTCTTACGACATGGCGTTTTTTGTGAGTTATGCTCAGCCGTTGAGTGAAGTAAACTCTTGGGGAGTAAACTTTAAAGTATTAAATAGTAAAATCGGTCCGTTTGCGGAAGCTTGGGGATACAGCTTAGATGTCGCTTTTCAGGAAAGAGATGAAAACTACAGCTGGGGGATAATGATTCAAGATGTAACAACATTATTCAAATTCTGGCAAACGAACAGAGAATCCTTAAAACAACTTGAAAATTTTGATGATATCATTCCAAGTGGGCAAAGTGAACAAGTATTGCCGACTGTAAAACTTGGATATGGCTACTTTTTCCGCTTTGGCAATAAATTGAGTCTAATTGCAAGTGCTGATACAGATATAAAATTTGAAAACTTACAATCGTATTACCTAAACTGGGGAAAAGTAAGTTTTGAGCCACATATTGGTACAGAATTTGGCTATAATAGCATGATTTTTGTTCGTGCCGGACTAACGGATTTTTTTATTGATGAAAAAGGGAACTATACCATGTCGCCAACGTTTGGTTTAGGACTTGGCTTTTCAAAAATAGAATTAGATTACGGAATGGGATCATTGATGGGAATGAGTTCAGATTTAGGTCAAACTCATCGCATTTCATTAAAGCTAAAATTAAATCCCTTTTAGATTTTGATTTAAAAACCGATAATTTTAGTAACATCAATCACTTAATATTTATCGATACTAGCAAAACATGAAAATTAAACAAGCCGCAATCTTTTTATCACTGGCTTTTTTGGCATGGGGATGTCCACAACCTGTGTCTGATTTTGATGTTACGACCGATTACTATCCGCCGGTATTCATGTATGCGAATGGAAATGGGGAATTAAGGTTGCTGAATATTGAATTTTCAGATGCCGATACAACATATCAAGTTGAACGACTTGCAACACTTGGCACCCCTACATCATTTTTTGGCGGAGTTGATTTGACCTGGTACAATTCATACGATATTAGTAAGTATGATGAAGTAGATACTTTAGTTAGGTCTATTGCAGTATTGAACAGAGTAAATCCAGTTAATCCTACTTACAATTATATGTTTCAGCGTCAGTTTGTGGGTATTAACGAGAATAGAAAAATAGGATTTTTGGAATATTATTCAGAGCTAAATAAGCGTTATGACTATTTGTTACAATGGAATTATCCGTTAAGCGGAGATAGGGCTGTGAAGTTCATTGATAAGTATTCCTATGTTTTATTGTATTCTGATGAATGGATTGAGAGACCTAATGTAGAAAAACCTATTGATGTGCCGTATTCAGGTAGAGCATTACATTTATTGAGATATAGTTTTTCTGCATTGCAATCTCAGTTAGGAGAAGTAATAACTACTTTTTCAATTGGTGACGGCCGTGTAGATGTATATAAAGACAAGCCAACATCTGAAGGAAATAATCATTTAAGCGTAAGTGCAAATGGGGAGTTTTTTATTGTATGGGCACCATATTTTAATGTTTTAGGATATTCTCCCTATATACTGAGAACAGACGGTACATTAGCGTTTAATCCGAATATTGTAAAGTTTAGCTGGACAGATAGATATTTCGGACAATCCATGTTTGCTTTTGAACCTAGCACTACCAAAGATTCTGTGTTTGCTATGGGTGATATTAATTATAGATCCGTAAAAATTGTTGAGTTGCCAACAACACTTGGTACTCGATTTACTGAATTACAAACTAAATCAATTAGTGAGTTAATACCACAGGCTGCAGGTGTATCGTGGGCAGAGTTTCAAAGATCGAGAGCTTGGTATATGACATTTAATAGTACCGGAACCAAGTTAATTATTACTCACTCTCTAAATGGCGTTGATCCTGTTCTTGTAGTTTGGGATTTACAAACCAATGCAGTACAAAGATACGATGTGAATTCACTTGGTTTAGACCGGACCTATCAGACGATGGGTAAAGCTGAATTTGCATACAATAGTGCAAATAAAAGCCTTCTTTATTTTATGGCGGCAGATACTCTTGGAGACGACCGTGCTGATTTCTTCTACATTGATATAAATAGTGCAAATCCCCAATTGAATCGTATTAACTGGGATAACATGAAGTTCAGAAACCTTCCAACCGAAACTCCTGATAAAGCAACAGACTTAGTTGGAAGGTAACTCAAATCAAGAGTTTTTAATCATTGGCCCAACAGCTTCGGGGAAATCATTTTTAAGCCACGAATGGGCAAAAAAGCATGACGGGGTAGTTATTTCTGCAGATTCCCGCCAATCCTATAAAATGCTTTCAATTGGTACGGCCAAGCCTAGTGAAAAGATGTTGCAAGAGGTCGAGTATTTTAACATCTCTCAATTTTTTCCGAATGAAAAAGATGATGCCGTTTCGTTTTTAAACAGAATAGAAAAGTGGAAAAAGCAAATTAAAAAACCTATCGTTTATGCGGGTGGAAGCACTTTATATCAACAGGCATTAGTGTTTGGATTCAGTGATATTCCAAGCAGGAATGACGAAAACCAGGCTGAGTTAGAGCGTATAGAGAATGAAAAGGGATTAAATTATTTATTTGAGTGGCTTCAAAAAGTTGATTTAGAGTATAGTAGAAAAATGGACGGGTTGAATCGACACAGAATTTATAGAGCATTGGATGTTTTTATGCAAACCAATAAACCGTTTTCTAGTTATCATGAAGAGGAGCAAAAAAGCCCAAGAATTCCAGTTTTTCAAATTCAAACAGATAGAGATATACTAAAAGAGCGAATTAAAAAAAGAGTTGCTGAAATGTTTGATGACGGATTAATTGCCGAAGTTCAATTTATTTTAAGTGAAGGATACAATTTTGATGACCCCGGAATGCAAACTATCGGGTATCAGGAATGGCAACTTTTCTTAGAAGGAAAAAAAAACATTAAAGAAATGGAAGAGTTAATTGCTACAAAAACATGGCAATATGCGAAAAGGCAGTTAACTTGGATGAAAAAATGGGATTTTGCTATTCCGATTGTTCTGAATGAGGCTAATATTCAAGAAACAATTAATCAGATTGACAGCTATTTACAAAGCAAATAAACAAGATAAAACTTAAATTTGGCTTTCCTCAAATCCCAAATCATTCACTATGTATAAAGCCAAAGTTTATATTACTCTCAGAAAATCAATTCTTGACCCTAAAGGAAAAGCGACCTTACATGCATTACACAGTTTAGGTTACAATTCAATTCAAGAAGCTCGTATTGGTAAATACATTGAATTGAATGTAGAAGCAGCCAATGAAGACGAAGCCAATCAACTGGTAAAAGAAGCTTCTGAAAAGCTATTAGCTAACATGGTAATGGAAGATTTTACTTTCGAACTCGAAAAAATCTAAACTAATGGCAGAGAATCCTCTCGTTGAACTGGATTTAATTGAAAAACTTGAACAAAAAAATGAGTTAAAAGCTCCTTGGAACTGCATTTTGTTCAATGATGATTTCCACACCTTCGACGAAGTTATTTACCAAATAATGATTGCTACTGGCTATGTACAGGAAAAAGCCGAGCAAATCGCAATGAATGCTCACAGTGCAGGAAAGGCTGTAGTTTATTCTGGTGAAGCAGAGGAGTGTCTTAGGATAAGTGCCATTTTAGAAGAAATATTTTTATTAACAGAAGTACAAGGTTAACAATGAATTTTGGTGTTTTAGTTTTTCCGGGCTCAAATTGTGATCACGATGCCTACCATGCAGCAGCTCATATATTAGGTGCCGATACAAAGTTTATATGGCATAAAGACACTGATCTAGGTAACAGTGACGTTATAATCGTCCCCGGTGGATTTTCTTATGGGGATTATCTTCGAAGTGGCGCGATTGCTAAATATTCTCCGGTAATGAAATCAGTTATTGATTTCGCGAATAAAGGCGGTTTGGTAATTGGGATATGTAACGGAATGCAAATTTTAACAGAAGCACAATTGGTTCCGGGTGCAATGCTTCATAATGAGCAATTACGTTTTACTTGTAAGCAAACCTATATCAAAACAAAGTCGAATAAGACTGCATTTACATCAGGTTTATCAGTAAATGAAGTACTACAAATTCCTATTGCACATGGTGAGGGGAATTATTTTATTGATGAAGACGGTTTGAAAAGCTTGCAAGATAATGACCAAATTATATTTACTTACTGCGATTCAGATGGCTTAGAAACACCGGAAGCTAACCCGAACGGAACATTACTTAACATTGCTGGAGTTTCCAATAAGCAAGGGAATGTGTTGGCGATGATGCCACATCCAGAACGTGCTGTTGAAAAGCAATTAGGCTCAGACGACGGTTTAAAAATATTCGAATCGATTTTATCCTTTGCACGATAAATTCCGGTAAATGCGAACAATTAAAACTCACGATTTAATTAAAACCTATGGGAAAAGAACTGTTGTTGACAAGGTGTCAATTACGGTTTCTCAGGGTGAAATAGTGGGTTTGTTAGGGCCAAATGGTGCCGGTAAAACAACTACATTTTATATGATAGTCGGTCTGGTTCAGCCAGAATCCGGTAAAATTTTATTGGATGATGTTGAGTTAACACACAAGGCTATGTATGAGAGATCTCGACTAGGAATCGGGTATCTTGCACAAGAAGCCAGTGTATTTAGAAACTTAACGGTTAGGCAAAACCTTGAATCCATCCTTGAGTTTTTCAAATTAAAAAAACAGGAAATTCGTGAACGTGCAGATAAACTTATTGAAGAATTTTCCCTTCAAAAGGTTGTCAATACAAAAGGTTATAGTTTATCAGGAGGCGAAAGACGTCGTACAGAAATTGCAAGAGCAATAATTACAGACCCCGCATTTTTGTTGTTAGACGAACCTTTTGCCGGAGTTGATCCGATTGCTGTAGAAGATATTCAACAGATAGTTTCTAATTTGGTAAACAGAAACATCGGAATTCTGATTACTGATCATAATGTGCACGAAACGTTAGCTATTACAAATCGTGCATACCTACTTTTTGAAGGAAAAGTATTAAAAGAAGGTACTGCCAATGAACTCGCAGAAGATGAAGAGGCCAGAAAGTTGTATCTTGGAAATCAGTTTACTTTAGAACGGTATAAAACAAACTCATAATCGGATTATGTTTAAAGAAATTTCAGTAAATGAGCTTAAGGCAAAGAAAGATGCTAAAGAACCATTTGTATTGGTTGATGTAAGAGAAAACCATGAGAAAGCATTTTCTGATATGGGCGGAATATTAATTCCATTAAGCAAATTCGAATCAGAGTATGCAAAGCTGGAAGAGTTTAAAAATCAAGAAATTATATTGTACTGCAGATCCGGTGCTCGCAGCGCACAAGCAGCCATGTTTTTATTGTCAAAAGGTTTTACAAATGTGAGAAATCTGGTAGGCGGTATAAATAAATGGGCGGTCGAGATAGATAATAGCTTATCTACTTACTAGACAAATTAAATCGTACTTTTATTTGATTTTTGAACAAGGCATCAGACCCAAGTTCCCCATATTGGCCAATATTGTCTAAATAATCAGTATTGGTGAAAACCCAACTTAATTCATACCCAACATTAAAACGAGAGTTTGTAAACAATTGAAGCCCAAGTCGTAATGGGATTTGTGTAATTATTCGAGGGTAGGTTTCATTTGGAGCTCTAAGCTCTGGTATTTCTCTAAGGTTTCTATCTTCTAAATCTTTAACAGAGAAGTCTAAAATTCCAATCCCAACGCCTGTATAAAACTCATACCAGTCTCCGCTAAAATATATCCAGTTAAATCCAATTGTAGCATGTAAAAAATCTCCTTTGATGAATCGCGGAAGAGAATCTGTACGTTGACTACTGAATTGAAAATGATCAACTTTTGAATCTAAAGAGTAATCTCCTTCATATTTACCCATTCCTATCTCAACAACTAAATAAACAGATTCATCAAAATTATGCTCGAATCCAAAATCAAAGCCTAGTTGACCTTGAACCGAATTGGGTTTATAGAAGGAACCGGTAATCGGGTTAAGATCTCCGACATACGAATTTTGAGTAACAGATAAAGAGATTCTGTTTTGAGCAGATGTACTCACAGTTGCAAATAAAAGAAGACTAAATCCTAAAAAGAGTAGCCTTTTTGGGGTAATCATGGTAATTATCCGTATGCAGCAATTTGATTTAAAAGCTCTTTATTACTTTCGGTTCGTTTCAACACCTGTAATAAGCTAATCATTGATTCTTTAGGATTTTTCTTAAGTAAATATCTTCTAACCAAATTACGCTCATCAAGAGAATCCTTAATGAATTTTTCTTCATTTCGGGTTCCTGAAGCAGAGATATTTATTGCTGGAAAAACTCGATCATTTGCTAACTCTCTGTCTAAAACGAGCTCCATATTACCCGTACCCTTAAATTCTTCGAAAATAAAATCATCCATTTTTGAATTTGTTTCGATAAGACAGGTAGCGATAATGGTTAATGAGCCTCCGTTTTCAATTTTTCTGGCTGAGCCAAAGATTTTTTTAGGTATTTCTAATGCTCTGATATCTAAGCCGCCCGAAAGGGTTCTTCCACTGTTTGATTGCATTGCATTGTAAGCACGTCCCATACGTGTTAAAGAGTCTATCAAAAGAACAGCATCCTGACCTTGTTCGGCTTTCCTTTTCACATAGCCGAGAGCCATTTCTGAAACGCGTACATGAGATTCCGTAGCTTTATCGTTCGAAGAAGCAAATACTTTTGCTTTTGTTGTTCTAATGAAATCTGTTACTTCTTCCGGACGTTCATCTACTAAAAGAATCGCTAATTCAATATTAGGGTGATTTTCCTCAATGCTTTCAGCAATTTTTTTCAGTAGAACAGTTTTTCCTGTTCGGGGAGGCGCAACAATTAATGCTCGTTGACCTTTACCGATAGGCGCAATCAAATCAACAACACGCATTTCAACATTGGTAGGCTCTGTTCCCAAAATGATTTGCTCAATTGGCATGATGGGTTTTTGAAATTCAAAACGTTGGATTTTTGTCCAATCACCGGCCGGTTTACCGTTAATTAATTCAATACTTGAAACATGTTGATTTCCTCTTTGGTCAACTTCGTATTCACCCTCTAAAATTAAACCGCTTCTTAAGCTGTTATGGTGTACTTCTTTTGGAAATAAGAATGGGTCTTTAGGGCTTGATGAAAACTCATGGTCGAAACTTCTTATAAAGCCGTAATCTTTTTGATTTACTTCGATAACACCTTTATAGCGCCCGCCAAAAATTACATTTTCGTTAGCAATAAACTCTGGAACACCCTTACCGGAATTATTGTGTTTATTCCCTAGGTTGTTTTTTCCTTTGTTCTTGGGTTTATTCTTATTGCGTCGCTTTTTGTTATTGTTATTGCGATTTTGATTATTCGAAAAATGTTGAGCCATAAAAATGAATGAATGCAAAAAATAAGATCTGAATTAGACCTGTTAAATTTTTTGGTAAATAATTAAGTGTTTTTTTAATTGAGGTAGGCAAAAAAAGGCGAATCCCTATTGGATTCGCCTAAATATAAAACTTGGATTGGAATTATGAAAGTGTATTAACGGATTTTAGTTGATTCGTTAATCCACTCGTAACACTCTCTCAGGCTTTTGTCAATTTTAATGTCATTTCCTTTTGTCCAGCCTTTAAAGAATTTTTCTTCTGCAGTAGGAGTTACAGGCTGATAGGATTTATAGAGGTTATTTACCATTGATGTTACCTCAGCATCAACTTGCTTAGCTTTGTCTAAATAATCTAAAACTAACCAGTAAACCGCTTTGTCTTCTCTTTCCATATTTGATGAAGCGCACAAACTTACGGCTTGAGCATAAACGCCGGCTAGCTTAATGTAAGGCTGACCCCAATTTGGAGCTTCGCTTATTGCTTTTTTAGCATTGTCACGAGCTTTTTTGAGGTCTTCAATTAACAGATAGGTATCAGCCAATTCGTAGTAAACCTGAGCTTTATCTTTCTTCTCGGTTGCTAATTTTAAAGCTTCATTCAAAAAGTTGATTGCATCTTTGTTATTGCTATTCTTTTTAGATATAGTGGCCATCGTCATTACGTTTTTGAAGTTTGGATTAACTTCATACATCGTTTTTGCAGTTACAACGGCTTTTTCCAAATTGTTTTGTTTTAAATAAAGCTCATAAAGTTCATTCAAAATGGAAATGTCTTTAGGAGCATCAGCTAATTTGCCTTCTAGAAATACAATTCGTTCAGCCGGATTACTAAATAACTGGTCCTGTACTTTTTCGATAAACGACTTTGTACCATCATCAGCAAACTCTGAAGTCTTATTGATAATTGCTAATGCTTTATCTTTTTCTCCTTGGGTAACAAGGTTTTGAAGAGTAATTTGAACATAATAACCGGAACCGAGTTTGGTAATGCGTTCAGGATTCATGTCAATCAATGTTTGATAATCAGCATAAGCCTTGGCGTAACCATCATTGATAAAGTCTGCATTTTCCTGATAAAAACGACCACGTTTTAAAGTCCAATCAAAAATGTCTATTTCATCCGGAGTATTGATAGCAAAAACTCGTCCGAAATAAGTAATAGAAGAATCTAATAAGCTGCTTTTTTTAGTAGGATCCTTTTCTTTTTTTGCTAATTGAACATAAATGTCAATCATTTTTTCGAAAACGTCTTCACCTTTATACTGTTGAAGCTCTTCCATTTTTTTAGGGTTGCATTTCATTAATGCCTCTCCATAAAGAATGGCTAAATCATAGTCTTTAGTCTTATAGCTTTCAGAGAAGATAGAAAACACTTCTAAAGCCCCTAAACCATAAGGATAACAGCTTTCTTCTTCTTGTGCCTGAACATTAACTGCAGATGATGCAACTAATAGAAACGCGAGTAACAGTTTGTAATAATGTTTCATAGTGATGTATGTTTGTTACTGTAATTGTCTTTTAAAGAACATAAACTCGGACAGGTTAATTACGAGCTTCATAGTAAAAATATTTTCCTGAACGAGTGAATTATTTGTTGTGCCTAGACGACCATATTCAAAATTGAGGTCAATAGATGATAAAGAGTACGGTGAAGGAATGCTAAATCCTCCATGTAAACTAATCTTAGAAATTGAATTAGATTGTATGTTTAAATAGCCAGTATCTAAGGATGCGCCAAGTTTTAGAGAAACGGTTGAGAAAAAACCAGTTGAGCTTCGTAGCTCAGGAGCATACATAAATCCACCACCGATTCGTAAACGATCATTATAAGAATATGACGCAGATGGAGCATTTGTGCTTGACCAATTTTCGTACAAAATATCAGTAGCAGTTATCCAGTTACGATTCCAGTAATACGTGGCACCAACTTTTACAGAAAAAGGAAATTTTGTAGTCCCTTTGTTTAGCTCAGTAGTAATAGGTTGTTCAGAACCAGAAGAAATAATGGTTGCTTTTTGATATAAGCGAGTTGATAAGTCGGTTGAAAGCTTAAACGTTGCTCCGAGAACTAGGCGATCGTATTTAGATCTAAGTTCGTTTTTATGGAAAATGACCCCGAATTCGTGGGCAAAGCCGGAATAATAGGTATTTAAACCTTGTAGTGTGGAACTATAGGTGTAATCTTGAAAAGCAGTAATCATATCGTGTTTAATAGAGCCGAATATAAAACTCGGTGAATAACCTATTGAAACATATTTACTAATGGCGTAGCCAACACCTAATTGAAGACTATTTAAGCCACCTGTTCCGCTGAATTCGGAAACAATTAGCGTGGTATCGTTTAATAAAGTTTGACTTTGTTGCCCCCTGTAGTTTACATAACTCAATGTATTTAATGAGGTTGACAAACTGAGTTTTCCTTTATCTATCGGGAATATAAGTCCAAGGTCTCTAGCATTAAAGTCAGAATATGATGACGAAGCACCATTTTGTGTACCCGTATAAGTTGATTGCTCAATAGTGCCTAATGCAGTTGTATTCGCATAAAAACTTAATAAAGAAGGGTTTGAGAAATTGGCACTACTCAGATAATCAAAAGCAACACCATTTAAACCTAGTGCTTCACCTGTTCCAGACATTGATTGGTTTAGTGTCCCTAATCCATATGAACCATAGAAAGAAGCTGAACTATTTTTGGACTGACTAAGTGCAAAATGGGAAGAAAATATAAATACAAGTAATAATGTAAGATGCTTATACATAATTATTTCTCCTCAACCTCAATGTATGTAATGATAATTTTGGGTTTGTATACAGCAGAGGTACCGTTATAGATTAGTTTATTTCCAAAAAAACCATCGTTAACTCTAATTGTAGCATAAAAGGATTCATTTTCAGGTAATTCATAGCCTAATACGACACTGTTGATTAAACTTGTAATATTAACTTTAAATAATCCGTTGGATTCTAGTGAGCTAAAGCTGATGAAATTCCCAACAATTTTAGACTCTAAGTCGATTGATGACGAGTTGTATATAATAAAGGAACTTGTACTATTGTCACGAAATTGAGCACTTCGAGCAGAATTGGTTAATATAGTATCAGCGTAAAAATAAATTTCAGCTTTTGATAAATTTTTTACCCCAATTGTTTGACCGTTAATTCGTAAGCTATCATCGGATTGAACATCAAAATCAAACTTATAGAACTGTGAATTAAACGTATCAAGTACCGTGTGTTGAGAATTAGTATAATCGATTTGGTTAGCTTTACTTTGGAATATACCTACTTGGTTCATCGTTACGTTGTAGGTTGTATCGGTTTCCAAGATTTGTAGTGATATTCCACTAGATTGGAGCGCTTTAATTGCTTGAGCATTCACCCCTTTCATGGCAAAACCATAAATTGTGTTTTTATAAAGCGAGTCTCTTAAGCTAAGACTAGAATCGGTATTAGCCGTGTATTGGTAGAATATATTGCGGTAGGTTTGCGACCATGCCAATGGTAAGTTAACATAAAAGGTGTCAACAGCAGCATCTACAGTAACACTTGATAAAACATTGGGGCTTGTGGTTAATTCTGTTGAATAGCTCAGTTCATTACCTCTCCAACGTTGAGTAATCTCATGAAGATTAAAATCAACATTTATTGTTGAATCTCCATAGGTGTCAGCAATAATGAATCGCAATCTCATTGCAGTTTCAGGCTTAATCGTATCTATGGTAGTTGTATAACCAAGCAGGGTGGGTAACATATATGCGGTTAAGTCAAAGTCACCAAATGCAGGATCTGAAATAACGCCTACAGATAGATAGGTTAAATTTCCTGAATACTCATTACGATTAACAAGCTCGAAGTCTGTTAAGCCTAATGTGTCAACTTTGATAACTGATTGAAAGGGTAAATTATCGCCGCCAACAGGAAGTTGATTTTTACAACTTATACCTAATATCAATAAAATGGCGAAAATGAATAGGCGATTTGGCCTCATATAGTTAATTAAGATAAATGTTAGTTGTCGCCGGCAATTTCTTTGTAAAAATCACTGAATTTTGATGATACATCAGCCGGAGCGCCCTGAATAACGACGGGTTCTTTACCAAATTGTTCAAAGATTGGATGAAATTCTTTGTCAACGTAATTACCAGTTACTACATAGTCAGCATATTTAACACCAGCTTTTACAAAATCTAGTTTACCGTCAGTTAACAAGTCGCTTACGTCTAAGTCAGAAAGACCCATTAAATCCAAGATTTTTGTATCTAAGAATCCGTGATGCTCTGGTGTGTGTAGGTTGTAGATAACCTTTACGTTTTCGAAAAGTGGGTTATCTGCATATTTGGTTTTTAACAATAGAGGTAAAATTCCTGAAGCCCAGTCGTGGCAGTGAACAATATCTGCATTCCAGTTCAAGCGTTTTACCGTTTCTAAAACGCCTTTGTTGTAAAGCGTTAAGCGTTCATCATTATCGGTAAAGAATTCATTTTTACCGTCGTGGAACATGAATTTGCGTTTGAAATACGTGTCGTTATCTAAAAAATACACCTGAAGTTTTGCATTAGGGATGCTTGCAACCTTAATGCGCATCGATTCAACATTTTTTCCAACCTCAACTTCGATACCCGAGAGACGAATTACCTCATGTAACCTATTTCTTCTATCACTAATTGAACCATATTTAGGAAGTAAGATTCTAATCTCGAAACCTTTATCCTGCAACGATGCAGGTAAAAAACGTAGCATATCTGCTGTGCTTGTCATTTTTGCGAAAGGGGAAATTTCAGCAGCAGCGTAAAGAACTTTCATGTTTAATATTCTCGATTATGAGTTAAGGTGAACCGTGAGCGAACCCACAAAACAGAAGGAGGGAAAGTGTTCATTTCCCTCCAAAGCTTATAAATAAGCTAAAGCCCTATAAAATAGGGCTTTTTGCTGTTTTTTTAAAGTTAATTTGCGTCTTCGGCTTCCATTTCTACGATATTCGCATCGGGCGCCTGATTTTTTATGTCTCGGTTCGATATGGCGATGAAATGTTTTAAAGAATTGGCATCCACATTTTTGAGCATTTCGGGTGTAAAGCGCCATTTCCAGTTACCTGAACTCGTTCCGGGATAGTTCATTCTATGAGCAGTTCCTAAATTCATGTAATCTTGAAGCGGGAAAATCGCCATTACAGCATTGGATAACATTCCTAAGCGAATTAGCTCCCAGTTGATAGTGTTTCCACTGCTTCTGGTGTATTCTCGTACACGATGCTTTTCAAGCTCCGTTCCTTGTGAATACCAACCGAGAGTTGTATCGTTATCATGCGTTCCGGAATAAACCACACAATTCGATGTGTTGTAATTATGCGGTAAGAAACTATTTCCTGCATTATCAGCAAAAGCAAATTGCAGGATTTTCATACCGGGGAAATTGTATTTATCACGCAAGGCTATAACTGATGTGGTTAGAACACCTAAGTCTTCAGCGATGATTGGGATATTGCCAAGTTCTTTTAATATGGTATCGAATAATTTAAAAGCAGGCCCTTTTACCCATCTGCCGTTAATAGCTGTTTTTTCGCTTGCTTTAATTTCCCAATAGGCATCAAAACCTCGGAAGTGATCTACGCGGATAGAATCGAATAGGTGGAACATTTGTTTGAAACGCTCAATCCACCAGCTAAAATTATCTTTTTCAAGAACTTTCCAGCGGTAAAGCGGGTTTCCCCAAAGCTGGCCTGTTTCAGAGAAATAATCCGGCGGTACTCCGGCAACTAATAAACGATTCCCGTTTTCGTCAACTTCAAAATATTCAGGATGTGACCAAACGTCTGATGAGTTGTGGTCAACAAAAATCGGAATATCACCAATAACCTGAATTCCGAGCCCATTAGCATAATTTTTAAGACTTAGCCACTGACTGAAAAACTCAAACTGTACCCAAAGGTGGAAATCAACCTCAGTCTTTAATTTTTTAGACCATTTTTTGATGCCGTCTTTTGTTCTTTTTCTGATGTCTTCATCCCAAGTATTCCATGGTTGTTTTCCATGAAATTCAGAACAAGCCATGAAAAGAGCATAATCTTCAAGCCAATAGCTGTTTTGTTTTTTGAAAGCGGTAAATGCTTTTTTGTCCTCGGCAGTTTGTTTTTCGTAATACGAACTGGCTGCTTTTCTGAATAAACGGTCTTTTAGTTCAAATGAACGTTCATAGGTTACTTCAGTACTTAATGGAATACCGATGTGCTGAACATCAGCATATTCCAATAAACCTTTTTCGACTAAAATATCCGGACTAATTAAATAATGGTTTCCCGCAAAAGCAGAGTAACTGGCATAGGGCGAGTTACCATACCCGGTTGGGCCCAAAGGAAGGATTTGCCAAACAGATTGATCTGTTTCGGCTAAAAAATGAAGAAACTGTCTTGCGCTACTACCTAAGTCACCAATTCCATATCGAGTTGGAAAAGATGTCGGATGTACCAAGGTTCCGGCGGAACGCTTAAAATTCATACACTAATAATCTTTATTGTTAATTCTTTTTGAAGAACATACCGGCCAATGGAGGTACGGTTACATGGATATGATATGGATGCCCCTGCCACTCACCTTTTACGGCATATGCAGGGTCGGTTAGCACATGGCTACCGCCATATCGTTCATGGTCGCTGTTATAGATGGAAACGTATTCTCCGGGTTCCGGTACCCCAACTTTGTAATGTTTGTAAACAACGGGTGTGAAGTTAAAAAGACAAAGTACTTCATCTTCTTTTTCTTTGGAGTATCTCATAAATGAGATTACAGACTTTTCAGCGTCTGAAAAATCAATCCACTCAAATCCTTCCCAATCGTAATCAACTTCATACATAGCTGCTTCGTACTTGTAAAGGGTATTGAGGTCTTCAATCAGTTGTTTTATTCCTTTGTGTCGATCAAAATTCAAAAGTGGCCAGTCGAGTTCGGAGCCGAAATTCCATTCACCCCATTGCCCGAATTCGGTGCCCATAAATAAAAGTTTTTTTCCGGGATGCGCATACATATAGGAAAGCAGTAAGCGCAGATTGGCGGCTTTTTGCCAATCGTCTCCGGGCATTTTACTTATCATGGAACGTTTGCCATGTACAACCTCATCGTGTGAAAATGGCAGAACGAAGTTTTCAGTAAAAGCGTAAATCATCGAGAAAGTAAGCTGGTTTTGATGATAACGACGGAAAAGAGGGTCAACCTCGATGTATTTCAACGTGTCGTTCATCCAACCCATATTCCATTTGAAATCGAATCCTAAACCGCCAATATAGGTGGGGCGAGAAACCATTGGCCAAGCTGTAGATTCTTCAGCCATCGTTACAGTTCCCGGAAATGTTTTATGGATAGCAATATTGAATTTTTTTAGGAATTCGATGGCTTCCAGATTTTCTCTTCCGCCAAATTTATTCGGAACCCATTCCCCTTCTTTTCTGGAATAATCCAAATACAGCATAGACGCAACGGCATCTACTCGTAAACCATCAATATGATATTTATCTACCCAGAAAAGCGCATTTGAAATTAAAAAGTTTAAAATCTCAGCTCTGCCAAAATTGAAGATATTTGTTCCCCAATCTTTGTGCTCGCCTTGGCGCGGATCAGCGTGTTCATAAAGGTGTGTACCATCGAATAAACGCAATCCGTGGTCATCTTTTGTAAAGTGTGCAGGAACCCAATCTACGATGACACCGATTCCGTGTTTATGACATTCATCAATAAAAAACATGAAATCGTGCGGTGAACCGAAACGAGATGTAGGTGCAAAATACCCTGTTACCTGATATCCCCAAGAAGGGTCATAAGGGTGTTCGGCTATCGGTAATAATTCGATATGGGTAAAGCCTAATTCTAGAACATAAGGAATGAGTTCGGCTGCAAGTTCACGATAAGAAAGAAAGTCATTATCAGCAGTGCCTTTTCGTTTCCAAGAACCCAAGTGGACTTCATAGATTGAAATCGGTGCATCTAGAGCTTGTGTTTTTTCGCGATTGGCAACCCACTCGTCATCCGTCCATTTAAAACCGTCTAGTTTAGAAACAATGCTTGCTGTTTTCGGACGTAATTCAGATTCAAATGCGTAAGGGTCTGATTTCAGAAACGGAATGGATGAAAACGGCGTTGCAATTTCATATTTATACAAGGTGCCGGCTTCGAGACCGGGTATAAACATTTCCCACAAACCCTGATCGTGGTATTTTCTCATGATGTGTAAGCGTCCGTCCCAATTATTAAACGGACCTACCACACTCACACGGCTTGCTGATGGAGCCCATACAACAAAAGTAACACCTTTAACACCATCAACTTCAACGAGGTGTGAGCCCATGAAGCGATAAGCTTGCTCGTGATTGCCTTCACCCCAAATTTGCAAATCAAATTCTGTAATTTGAGGTCCGAAAGCATAAGCATCGTGTTTTTCAATTACACTGTCATCATTTTGGGTGATTTTTAACGTGTACCCTTTTTTTATAGCGGTGTTTTTTACAGTGGCTTCAAATAAAGCTGAATCGTTAATTCTTGATGCTTGTACCGATTTGGTTTTTCCGCCGAATACAATTTCAACCTGTTTTACATACGGTTGAAAAACACGGATTACGGAAGTTGTTTCGTCAACTTTGTGAGTACCTAACACGGAGAATGGATCGTTAAATCTTCCTTCTTCAAGTTGCGCAATAAGTTTTTCCTCTATCACGACCAAACCCATTATTTATAAATTATAGTTTACATTGAGCTCAAAATACACATTTTATTTATTTATAGAACACTTGGAAGAGGCGGAACAATTGAAGTTCATCGGAACCGCTTCCTTTAGTACCTTTGGGTCATGAACGTTGAACACTTAATTGCAAAGCGCTATTTATTTTCAAAGAAAAGTATATCACTAATCTCTTCATTAACGTGGATTAGTATTGCAGGAATAACTATTGGTACAGCCTTATTAATAATTGTATTATCTGTGTTTAATGGATTTTATGATTTGATAAAACAATTATTACTTTCAAACGACCCGCACATACGAATAGAGCATACACATGAGCGTTTTTTCGGAAATTATACCGCACTTATTCCCGAGGAATTAAAAGAAGACATCGTTAGTATTGAATACTTTGTTGAAGGTAATTGTTTAGTTACTAGAGCAGGGCGAAAAGATTATGTTACCCGTGTTAAAGGCGTTTCATTACCGCTCAATGAAGATTTATACCCCGTAGTTAGCGGAGTCGCCGATTTAAATGTAAGAAACAAAGTGCCGGGAGTGCTGATAAGTGAAAGTCTGGCTCAAGAACTGCGATTATATCAGGACGATACCATTTCCTTATTAAGCGCCGATGGTATAAGAAGAAGTTTAACGCAATTTGGCGGTCCAAGAACCTTGGGTTTTCAAATTAACGGAACTGTTTCTTTGCGAGAAATCGTATCAGAGCCATTAGCTATTGTTGATATCCGTGCTGCGCAACGCTTGTTTTATTTGCAGGATGAGGTTTCCGGTATTGATATCCGTTTTAAAAATGAAGAAATGGCCAATCACTATAAGCCGCTTTTTGAGAAAGCGCTGGGTGACTCATTTACCATTAAAACATGGTATGATTTACAAAAGACTCTTTACGATGTAATGAGTATGGAAAAATGGGCTTCTTATGCAATCTTGATGATAATCGTATTGGTTGCCATTTTAAATATCGTTGGTTCATTAACCATGATTGTCATCCAAAAGAAAAAAGACATCGGCATTTTAATGGCTATGGGATTGAGCGAATCCAGAATCAGACAAACGTTTAGAAGACAAGGGTTTTTAATTGGTCTGATTGGATGCGGAATCGGAGGTTCGGCCGGAATACTAATTTCTCTTGTTCAAGAACACTTTGGTCTTGTAAAACTTGCCGGGTCGGAATCGTTCATTATTGATGCTTACCCAATTGCAGTCGAGTGGTTCGATGTAGGCTTTATTATTATTTCTTGTTTGATGCTTTGTGTAATGGCTGCTTGGTTCCCTGCAAATAAAGCATCAACAACACAAGTAGCTGATGCACTTCGTTACGAGTAGTCTATTCGTTATAAGAATCAGGTAAATCGTTTTCATAAAGCACGACATCGCCTGTTTCGAGCAGTGGTTTTACCAATTCATTGGCTTCAAACAAAGATGAAACCACTTTCATGTTGTCCGGATTTCCCTCTGCATTTTTGTAGCCTAAAACCAATGGTTCAGAGCGTTTTTTACCAACGAAAACGGTGAGTTCCAAATCGGCTTTCCCAATAATTTCACCTAAAATCCGGTTTTCTTCAAATTCCTTATCTCCCAGCTCAACCATTCCCGGAGTAATGATAATGCGCTTACCGGTTTTAAATTGGGCTAAAATATCAACTGCATTTGCAGCGCCGACAGGATTTGAGTTAAAGGCATCATCAATAATTAATAAACCGCCTTGTTTTTTTAACTCTAAACGATGTTCTATCGGTTGCATTCGTTTGGCAGCCAATGCGATTGTTTCTAATCGTAGCCCAAGTTGATGAGCTAATGCCACAGATAAAATCATGTTTTGAACATTATGTTTGCCCAAAAGCGGCATTGAAATGCGTTGCGATGAACCATCCGGCGCAATTGCAGTAAATAAGCACCCATTCTCATCATAAGAAATATCTTTAGCCTGATAGTCGCCTTCGTCTAAACCGGCTGTAATTATTTTTGCATGTGTATGTGTTTTCATCGCCATCACAAACGGGTCGTTCGCATTTAGAATTACTGTACCTCCGTTTTTTTTGAAGCGCACGATTTCCGATTTGGTATCTGCAATGGCTTGTTGTGAGCCGAATGTTTCTAAATGAGCTTTGCCCACGTTGGTAACCACAGAAATATCAGGCGGAGCAATTTCACACAACTCCTGAATATTACCCAAATAACGAGCGCCCATCTCAAGTACCAAAATTTGGTGATTTGGCAACAAATCGTTGTTTATCACTTTACAAATTCCCATTGGAGTATTAAAACTTCCGGGAGTTGCCAAAACGTGGAATCGCTCTTGCAATAAATCGCGAATCATAAATTTTGTACTGGTTTTTCCGTATGAACCTGTTATTCCGATTACTTGTAATTGCGGTAGCTCTTTTAGTTTTGCTGATGCTTCTTTTTTAAACCCGTTTTGATAGTAATTCTCTAGCGGTTTCATTAAAAAGCCAGCTAAAAGAACCGCAAATGGAGCCAAAAATCCGCATACTACAATTCCGAAAATGGCGAAAGTTGGCTGTATAATTTCGGTTGGGATGGTGATAGATGAATAGATGCCCCAACTAAGTATCGGTAGAGAAACAATTATGGAGGTGATTGTTTGCCGAACCATTCTTGGAGTAAAGGTAATCGGCTTCTTTTGTTTTTGTCTGTACTTACTCGTTGAAAAAAACCAAAACAGAAGTGCGATTGATAGAACTAAAGAATGCGTTGTAAGTGTGAGGTATTTGTATCCGAGAATGTGTGCAATTAACAAGATGTAAATAAAATAATACTCGGATGGTACAATACTTTTACTCCAGTTAATTTTAATCCAACTCCAGAATTCATTGGTTTTATACCCATTCAGTTGTGCCATGTGTAAGAAATAACTGTATCGGAAATACAGGTATCTAAAACTAATCAGGCAAGAAAAGATGAATAAGTAATCCAAGAACTGGAAGTATCGCATAGTGCAATAGTTAGTGGGTTTCGGGTAAAAGATTCGCCTAAGATAGTAACTTATGGTATCTTAGGCGCCGCCAAGTTAAATCAAAATCAATTGGGTATTAATCATGAAATTAATCATTCCTATGGCCGGAAAAGGAACTCGTCTGCGTCCTCATACGCATACAACTCCTAAGCCATTGCTTCCTGTTGCAGGGAAAATGATAATCGAGAGAATTATTGACACATTTAATGAAACATTAGACCGCAAAATTGACGAAGTCGTATTTGTATTGGGTGATTTTGGTGACGAAGTAAAACACCGCCTCGAAGATATGTGTACGAAATACGGCGCTGCGGCATCATTCTATAAACAAGATGTTGCTCGCGGAACGGCACATGCCGTGTATTGTGCGGCCGAAAAATTAGAAGGCGAAATTATCGTTGTTTTCGCTGATACCCTTTTTGATGTAAGCCAAAAGGTAAAAGTTGATAATGCCGATAGTGTTATTTGGTTAAAGGAAGTTGAAGACCCGCGTCGTTTTGGAGTGGCTGTTCACAAAGGCGAAGTAATAACTGATTTTGTGGAAAAGCCATCTGAACCAATTTCAAAATTGGCGATTATCGGAGTTTATTACTTTAAAAGTGGTGAATCTCTTAAAAAAGAAATTGAATATTTGTTAGAAAACAATGTAACCGGACACGGAAACGAATATCAGCTTACAGATGCGCTCGATCGATTACTTAAAGATGGAAAAGTGTTTAAATCTGCAACTGTTGATGAGTGGTTGGATTGCGGAACCATTGATGCTTGGATTGAAACATCAGAAGTAGTTCTTGCAAAAGAGCAAAAAGAGATTAACGATGCAAATTATCCGGGTTGTACATTCACTCAACCTGTTTATTTAGGTGAAGGCGTTGAGTTGAACAATTCACATATAGGGCCGAATGTTACAGTTGACGCCGGTGCAAAAGTTTTCAACTCAAAACTGTCTAACACCATTGTGTTAACGAAAGCTGTTGTTGAACAATCAGATTTGAATCATTCAACGGTTGGTCAACATGCACGTGTAAAGGGCGCCAAAGGTGAAGTACACGTTGGCGATCACTCAATTGTAAACTCAGAAGTATAACTTTTATACCAGCTTGATTAAACAAAAAAGGCTTTTGGGTATCCAAAAGCCTTTTTTGTTTGAAAGTGTTTAGCGTTATTTAATAACAGTGATAACACATTGCATGTGGTGTAAAATGTAGTTAGAAACACCACCGGATAATAAATCGGTAATTTTCCAACGGTAGTCAGAACCACCCATAATGATATGATCGGTTTGATTTCCTTTGGCAATTTCAACAATAACTTGACGAGGCTCACCAATTGCAACCATAGTTGAAACTGTTTCGGCTTCGCCGGCTGCAATAAGAAAACGTTCTTTTGCTTCTCTCAAAATCTGCTTTCCGCGTTCTTTTTCTTTCGTTAATGCAGTTAACGGATTGCGGCTTTGCGTATCGTATGGATCCGGAATTACGTGAATAATTAAAACATTCGGTTTTGGATCTAAAAATTTATACAGCTGAGCGGCATATTCCACGGATAAGTTCGCGTATTTCGAACCATCTGTTGCAATTAACCATCTTGTTGGCAGTTCCATAGCTCCTGAAAATTTATAAATGTTTGCCCCTTTAATTTGGAGAATATAATCAAGTTTTTTGTAATTACAAGTCTTGAAAGGGGCTTATCGGACATTAAAATGCAAAGATAAACCATTGTAAGACAGGAAAAAACATTTTCTGAAACGAATTGCAACTTGAATCCATATCTTTGCCCACATGCACAACCGTGAAATGGTACATTTTCCTAGTTTATTTAATTCGGAAATACAGCACATTTTTAAAACCATAGCCATTGCAGCGCAAGAGGTAAACCAAGACGCATATATAATTGGCGGGTTTGTGCGAGACTTTTATTTATCAGATAAACCGGGAAAAGAAAGAACAGATATAGACTTTGTCACACTTGGTTCCGGCATTAAATTGGCTGAAAAAGTAGCTGAGTTATTAAAAGCGAAACAGCTTTCTGTTTTTAAACGATTCGGTACAGCTCACATACATTTTAAAGGGTACGATTTAGAGTTTGTAGGTGCCAGAAAAGAAAGTTATTCGCCCGATTCCCGAAAACCTGTAGTTGAAAATGGAACGCTTCAAGATGACCAAAATAGGCGGGATTTTACGATTAACGCACTTTCTTGGAGTTTGAAGAATTATCCGGAGGGGAAATTACACGACCCGTTTGGCGGGTTAGCAGATATTGAAAAGCGAATCATAAGAACGCCTTTAAACCCTGAAGAAACATTCAGCGACGATCCGTTGAGAATGATGCGCGCTATTCGATTTGCAACAACGCTCAATTTTGATATAGACCCTCAGACTTTTCAGGGAATTCAAAAGATGGCAAAGCGCCTAGAAATTATTTCAAAAGAGCGCATAATTGAAGAGTTGAATAAAATTATCAGCTCGAACCAACCATCACTTGGATTTGCGTTGCTCTTATCCTCTGAGTTATTGCACCAATTTTTACCTGAAATGGTAGATTTATTGGGTGCCGAAGAAATGGATGGTGTTGGCCATAAAGATAACTTCTGGCACACCTTAAAAGTCTTGGATAATGTATCGAAAGTAAGCGAGGATTTATGGTTGCGTTGGGCGGCAATCTTACACGATATCGCCAAGCCGGCTACAAAACGATTTGATAAGCGTGTAGGGTGGACATTCCATGGTCACGAAGCCTTGGGAGCAAAATGGGTTCCGCGAATTTTCAGAAGGCTATCACTTCCGCTTGATGAGCGCATGAAATACGTACAAAAGTTGGTTCGCTTGCATCTGCGTCCAATTTCTTTGGTTGATGATATCGTTACAGACAGCGCCATTCGACGATTACTATTTGATGCAGGTGATGATATAGACGATTTGATGAAGCTTTGCCGCGCTGACATCACCTCTAAAAATCCCAAAAAAGTGCAGCGTTATCTCGATAACTTCGATAAAGTGGAAGAAAAGCTGATTGAGGTTGAGGAGAAAGATAAAATTCGGAATTGGCAGCCGCCGATAAAGGGCGAAGACATCATGAAAGCCTTCAACTTAACACCAGGAAAAGAAGTCGGATTGATTAAAAAAGCAATTGAAGAAGCCATTTTGAACGGTGATATCCCAAACGAATATGATGCTGCCTATCAATTTATGCTCACATTTAAAGATAAATTAGCTTAAAAAGTATGAGTGAACACGCTATATGGAAGGCTTCTTCCTATGCCAAGATTAATGTTGGCCTACATGTTTTGAACCGTTTACCCAACGGCTATCATGAAATAGAAACAGGTTTTGCCTTTATTGAGTGGTTTGATGAAATAACTATGCAGGAAGCAAAAAGCATGGAAGTTTCAATAAATGATTATCGGTTGATGAACGATAATAACACCTTGATTCATAAAGCGATTCAGGTTTTAAAAGATGCCGGTTTTACAGTTCCGAATCTAAAGATTGATGTAAATAAACGAATTCCACTTGGCGCGGGTCTCGGTGGTGGAAGTTCAAATGCTGCTTTAACCCTTCGAATGATTAACAAAATTGCAAAGTTGGAAATCGAAGAAAAGAAACTTTTGGAATTAGGAGCAAGCTTAGGTGCTGATGTTCCTGTTTTTATAAAAGGTGAACCTTGTTTTGCAACAGGAATTGGTACAACATTAAAAAAAGCAGCTATTCAGCCCGATGCATGGATTGTTACCGTATATCCAAATGAAAGCTCATCAACAAAAGAAGCGTATGAAAACTGTGAACCCAACTCGGATCGCGAATATCACTTATTAGATGAGCTGCAAACAGGTGAATTAGAAGAATGGCGATATTTTTTGGAAAACGATTTAGAAAAAACAGTTATTCCATATCACCCGATAATCGGTGATTTTAAAGATCAAATGTATGATTTTGGAGCTATGTATGCTGCAATGAGTGGAAGCGGTTCTTCAGTTTTTGGGCTTTTTGAGCAAGACTTTGTTGCACTATCCGCTTATGATGCGTTTATTAGGCTCGGTTATCCGGCTAGTGTAACCCGACCGGGATTTAAGCCGGACCTTGGCATATATAGAATAGACTAAACTAAACAGGTACAAATCAGAAAAGCTTACACAAACATTTTTGAGAAATAAGCAAAATAGCGCATTTTTAGGCGCTTTTACTTTGAAAGAAAACTAATACTTATGGCAAAAAAATCAGCTGTTGTTAATCCTCCTGCGGGTCTGGATGTGGAGTCGTTAAAAGCCGATATCCAAAGACATTTAAAATATACTTTGGCAAAAGACGAGTACTCCTCAACTGAATGGGATTTATATCAAAGCGTTGTGCTTTCGGTTATGGACCGTTTACACGAGCGCTGGATCGAGACTCAACAATATTACTATAAGAAAGATGTAAAGAGGGTATACTACCTCTCTATGGAATACTTAATCGGGCGTTTGTTGGATAATGCTTTAATCAATTTGGGCATTTTGGATGAAGTTAAAGGCGCCTTAGCTGATTTAGGTATCGACTATGAAGAAATCAGAAATGCTGAATGGGATGCCGGTTTAGGAAACGGTGGTTTAGGTCGTTTAGCGGCTTGTTTCTTGGATAGTATGGCTTCCTTGGGCATTCCGGGTTATGGATATGGAATTCGCTATGATTTCGGAATTTTTTATCAAAAAATTGTAAGCGGTTTCCAAAAAGAAAGTCCGGATTTATGGCTTCGTTATGGAAATCCATGGGATATTGTTCGTCCGACCGTGAACTATCCGGTTCATTTTTATGGTGAGTCGTTACCCTACACGGATAGCGAAGGTCGTTTACGTTTTAAATGGGAAAACACAGATGTAGTTGAAGCAGTAGCTTACGACACTCCTGTTCCCGGTTTTAAAAACAACGTGGTAAACAACTTACGTTTATGGAAAGCCAGCTCATCAAAGTCGTTCAACTTAGAAATTTTTAATCAGGGTGATTACATTAATGCTGTTCGAGAAACTGAATTGCATGAAAACATCTCTCGAGTATTGTATCCGAACGACAAAGTGTTTGTTGGACAGGAATTACGACTCAAACAAGAATATTTCTTAGTGAGTGCAACGCTTCAGGATATTTTACGCCGCTTTAAAAAGCAGTACAGCGATTGGAGATTGTTACCTGAGAAAGTAGCCATTCAATGTAATGATACGCACCCGAACTTAGCTGTTCCTGAATTAATGCGAATCTTGTTGGATGAAGAAGCGCTCGATTGGGATACTGCATGGGAAATCACAGAAAAAACCATTGCATACACCAACCATACGTTGATGCCTGAGGCATTAGAGCGTTGGCCGGTTTCTTTGATGCGCCATTTATTACCACGCCATTTGCAAATCATATACGAAATCAATAATCGCTTTTTAAATAAAGTGAGAGCTGAAATGGGTGAAGACATTAACCTGATTCGCAGAATGTCGATTATTTCTGAAGGCAGCCAACCTGATGTAAGAATGGCTTCTTTAGGAATCGTAGGTTCCAGAAAAATAAACGGTGTATCTGCCCTTCACAGCGATTTGCTCAAGAAAACCTTGTTCAAAGATTATTATGAACTATGGCCGGAGAAATTCACCAACAAAACAAATGGTATTACACCTCGCCGTTGGTTAAAGCAGTGTAACCCGGAATTAGCAAATTTGATTACTTCTAAAATTGGCGAACATTGGGTAACACATTTAGATGACCTCAAACAAATTGAAAAATTCTCAACAGACAAAAAGTTTAAAAAAGAGTTTGCGAAAATTAAACTCGAAAACAAAAAGCGTCTGGCCGAATACGTAAAAGTGAAAATGGATATCGACTTGAATGTAAATTCTATGTTTGATGTGCAGATTAAGCGTATTCACGAGTACAAGCGTCAGTTGATGAATGCATTGCACGCCATCGTGTTATATAACCGAATTAAAGATAATCCATCAGCGAAATTCCAGCCTAGAACTATTCTGTTTGGTGGAAAAGCAGCGCCGGGTTATTACATGGCAAAAATGCACATCAAATTGATAAACAGCATTGCTGATAAAGTGAATAACGACCCGCAAGTCGGCGATAAGTTAAAAGTAGCGTTCTTGCCTAATTACTCCGTTTCATTGGCCGAAAAAATGATTCCGGCTGCGGAATTATCTGAGCAAATTTCAACTGCGGGTATGGAAGCGTCCGGTACGGGTAACATGAAGTTCGCTTTAAACGGAGCGTTAACCATCGGAACTTTGGATGGTGCAAACGTTGAAATGAAAGAACACATCGGTGACGATAATATTTTCATTTTTGGTTTAACCGTTGAAGATGTTGAGAAAATTCGTCGTGAAGGGTATAGTGCTTACGAGCATTATATGCGTCAGCCGGAGTTAAAACGTGCATTAGATCAGTTAAAAGAAGGTTTCTTCTCTCCTGAGCAACACGATTTATTCCAACCAATTGTAAATGCCATCTTGCACGACAACGATTATTATTTAATCTGTGCTGATTTTGAGCACTATGTAAACATGCAGGACAAGGTTTCTGAATTGTATCAGGATCAGGATAAATGGAATGAGATGGCTATTCTAAATACCGCGCGTATGGGATATTTCTCTTCTGACAGAACGATTAATGATTACAACGAAGAAATTTGGAGAGCCGGAACGGTTAAATTCTAATTTTTCTGAAATCAGTTTTGAGCCATGCAGGATTACTTGCATGGCTTTTTTTATTTGATTTTCAACAGCCACTGAGCAACTCCGGCCCAAATAAGTGAATGGTCAATTTTTCCTGATTTTATCCAGTCTAAAAACTCTTGTTCGGAAACGCTTAGAATTTCAATCTCTTCCATTTCATCCAAATCTTGAGCTGAAACGAGTTTGCAATCCTTTGCATAAAAAAGATGCGTATAGTTTGTCATAAATGCAGGGTTTACGGCGGTTTTACCAAGGAATGTCCAATTGTCTGACTCATACCCCGTTTCTTCGAGTAACTCTCTTTTTGCGGCAAGTAAGGGGTCTTCATTTTTGTCGATAGCGCCACCTGGAATCTCAAGGGTAACGGCATCAATGCCATGCCGATATTGTTTTACTAAAATGATTTCTCCTGATGTAGTTTGCGCAATCACATTTATCCAATCCGGTGCTTTAATGGAATAAAAAGTTCCAGTTTTTTCATGTGATGAAGCATGATGCGAATGAACACTTAAAATGGAAGTTTTGAGAATTTCTTTCTCAGAATCACGTGTCCACTTGTCGATTTTTGAATTCATGTTTTCAGGGATTGGTTGGTATGCCTATCTTTGAGCGAAAAAGTAAGTAAAGGTACTGATTAGATGACTACAACTTTTTCGATTTTACCGGATAATAAACGCTCTGAAGATGATTTAAATGCGCTGGTTTCAAAAGCCTGCGATGTAATGGAGGAACTCTACGACCAAGGTTATTATCCTAAAATGACCGTTAAACGTTCTTGGTCGGAACACAATCCGGTAATTGAAGGTGAATTTGCAAAACCCAAAGCTTATCGTTGGTATCTCACTAGAGAAATAAAAAAATTAGTTCAGCACGGTGCTGAAGTAGTTGTTGATACCGAGAGAAAAGCAGTTCCCTTAAACGATCCGCTTTTATTAGATGCACTCGACGAAGAAGATTGGGATATCACACAAAAAAAATTATTCCTTTTTAAAGCTGAACGGATTGATATCTCGCTAAATCGTCTCGAACATTATACCGGAACTGGTGCAGAAGACTTTCAACGAAATATTTTATTTACCAACTATGATATGCACGTGGAAGTTTTCCGCGAAAAATATCCCGATTGTGTGAAGCCTTCTAGAAAAGGTGTTCAGATGCCGGCTTATCATCACAAATTGCCAAATAACGAGGGTTTAACACTGATAAATATTGGTGTTGGTCCATCAAACGCAAAAACCTGTAGCGACCATATCGCTGTTTTACGCCCGGATTTAATGATTATGGTCGGCCACTGCGGTGGTTTGAGAAACCATCAGGAAATTGGAGATTTTGTGTTGGCATCTGGTTATATGCGTGCTGACGGTGTGTTAGATGATTTATTACCGCTTCATGTACCCATTGCCCCGACTTTTACCTTGAATTTATTCTTACAGGAAGCGTTGCGCGAAAACAAATTGAATTACAGAATCGGAACGGTGTACACGACAATGAACCGAAACTGGGAATTCAGCAAGAAAAAATCGATTCAGGATATTCATTTAAGCCGTTCTATCGCAATTGATATGGAATCAGCGACCTTGGCAACAAACGGATTTCGTTATCGCATACCACATGCGACATTGCTTTGTGTTAGTGATAAACCTTTACACGGTAAGCCAAAATTGAGTGGACCTGCCCAGTCGTTTTACGAAAACTCTAAAAAACTCCATTTAGACGTGGTAATTCGTGCTATTGAATTGGCAAAACAACAACATCCGACAGGATTACCAACATCAAGTATTCGTGCCTTAAACGAACCGTTGATGGGCGGGCCTGATGCTTAAGTTTAGATTAGCAACTTTGGATGAGGTAATTCCACTTCGCCATGAAATTCTAAGAAAAGGTCGTCCGGTTGAGACGGCCTTTTTTCCAGAGGATAAGGAATCAGAAACCCGTCATTTTGGTTTATTTGATGAATCCGGTGTTATTGCTTGTTGTTTAACCATCATACCAAAAAATTATAAAGAAAACGATGCGTGGCAGCTGAGAGGTATGGCAACCCGCGCCGATTTACAAGGTAATGGTGTTGGAAGTCAATTGGTTGAGAAAGCAATAGACTTTATGCAAGAGGTTCAGAGTAAGTCGATTATTTGGTGCAATGCAAGAGAAGCAGCATGTCGTTTTTATGAAAAACTGGGCTGGAAAATCGATTCTGAAAAGTTTGATATCGATCCGATTGGACCTCATTATAAAATGCTGAAAGTGTTAGAATAAGTATGTTTCCGTTGGCTTTGGTTAACTTAATTCACAAAAACCTTTCTACAGTTTTGCAATTTGTATATTCAAGAAATGAGTTTATAGAATTAAGACAAGTAAATATTGTGGGTAACTGGCCTCAACTTGATGAAGTACTTTTCAATGAACCAGAAAAAAAAGCAAATAGAGCAATAGTAGAGTTAGCATTGCACTTGAGAATTCTGGATGATGATCAAAAACTTAATGACTATATAAATAAGACAAATTCTGGGATCATTTTTGGGACAGTCATAAAAAAAACAAGAGAGACTGAAAAGTTGACCCTAAGAGATGTTTCGAATAAAATTATACACTGCAAAAAATTCGATTGGGATTTAACAAATCAAAAAGACTCTAAAATAATTTGTTACTCTGATAATAATGATGAAAAGTCTAATTGGGTCAGGGCGGATATTAATATTACAGCTCTTGCTGCATTTTGTGGAATGCTAAGATAAAAAAGCCCGAGATATCGGGCTTTTTAGTTTAATCTTCAGGGATAATTTCGTTTGCGTAAACCGAATAGTTCATCACATCTATCGGGTCATTGTTTTTATCTACAATAACCACTTTCGGTTTGTGTGATTTTGCTTCTTCTGGCGTCATTTGAGCGTATGAGATAATTATTACACGATCTTTAACTTGTGCCAAGCGAGCTGCGGGACCGTTTAAACAGCAAATACGACTGCCGCGTGGACCTGGAATTGTATAGGTTTCTAATCGTGACCCATTGTTGATATTGACTACCTGTACTTTTTCATACGGAAGTAATTCAGCTAACTCAAGCAATTCTTCATCAATTGTGATACTGCCTTCATAAAACAGATTGGCTTCTGTAACACTCATTTGGTGAAGCTTAGATTTGAATAATGTTAATAGCATAGCTTACAGGGTCAAAAAGTAAAATGGATATTGTCGATTAAACGCGTTGTGCCTAAAAATACTGCGGCTGCTAAAATATACGTTTTTCCGTGAATAATTTCTTGAACGGGTTGAAGGTCTGAATCGTTCACAAGTTCAATATAATCAATTCTGAATCCAACTTGTTCTGCTGTGAATAGTGCGTGGTTGAGTGCTTTTTGAACCAGTTCACTGTTAACAATCTCTAGTTTGCAAGCTCCTAAAATTTGGTATAGATGTGGTGCAATCGCGCGCTGTTCATCAGATAAATAACGATTGCGAGAGCTTAATGCTAAACCGTCTTTCTCACGAACCGTTTCTCCCAGAACTAATTCTACGGGTAAATCTAATTCGTCAACCATTTTGCGAATAATCACACATTGTTGAATATCTTTTTTTCCAAAGAATGCTTTATCAGGTTGAACGATATTGAACAATTTGTTTACAACTTGCAAAACACCTTCAAAATGTCCCTTTCGTGAACGACCGCACAAATGTTCATTTAATGCCGTAATTGAAAAAGTGATATGTTGTTTTTCAACATACATTTCCTGTACATCAGGAACAAATACGGCTTTAACTCCAACCGATTCAGCAATTTCTACATCACTTTCAAGTGTTCTTGGGTAACGAGAATAGTCTTCATTGGGTCCGAATTGAGTCGGATTTACAAAAATAGAAACGATTACAGAATCGGTTTGGGAAACAGCTTGTTGCATGAGGTTTTTATGTCCTTCGTGCAAGGCTCCCATCGTTGGTACAAAACCAACGGATTTTCCTGAATCGCGTTGTTCACGAACCCAGTTTCTAACATCTTGCTTTGTGCGGAGTATCTGCATGTATTTTCTGAAAAAGGATTACAGATAAAAAAAGCGATGGAAGTTTCAAATCCATCGCTTCGGG
Organism: bacterium; assembly: GCA_006226965.1. Classification (GTDB taxonomy): domain Bacteria; phylum Bacteroidota; class Rhodothermia; order Balneolales; family M1805; genus M1805. The sequence continues at coordinate 46,076 of SBGQ01000044.1, forward strand.
CTTTTGTCAATGGATAAGAAAACTTATCCGATTGTTTTGTTAAATGCTTCGGTTCATGTCGAATTCTTCTAACAACTGCTTAACGCGTTGTAAGAAAGCGCCGCCCATGGCACCGTCAATAATTCTGTGGTCGTAACTCATAGAGAGGTAAACCATATGGCGAATGGCAATTACGTCACCTTCTGGTTGTTCGATTACAACCGGACGCTTAACAATTGCACCGGTACCAAAAATGGCAACTTGCGGTTGGTTGATGATTGGTGTTCCCATCAAGTTTCCAACTGAGCCATAGTTTGTTAATGTAAACGTACCGCCAACTAAATCTTCAGGTGAAAGTGATTTTGTACGAGCTTTACCTGCTAATTCACTTACAGATTTAGCTAATCCGTAAAGATTCATTTCGCCTGCATTTTTAATTACAGGAACAATTAATCCGCCAACGCCTGCTTCGCCTAGAGCTACAGCAATTCCATAGTTTATTCCTTTTTTGATGAGGATAGAATCGCCATCAACAGAACTGTTCAACAATGGAAATTCTTTTAATGCCTGGATAGTTGCTTCAACGAAAAACGGAGTGTAGGTAAGAGAGAAACCGTATTTCTTTTGGAATTCGTTTTTGTTTTTCTGGCGGTATTGAACCAAACGAGTAACATCAGCTTCGTTGAATGTAGTTACGTGTGCAGAAGTTTGTTTAGAACGAATCATGTGTTCCGCAATTAATTTGCGCATACGATCCATTTTAACCACTTCAACATTGTTTTGCGGAGAACTGATATTTAATTCACCAGCATGAATTTTACCGGCTGCCGGAGCCGGAGCTGCCATTGGTTGCGGAGCCGGAGCGGGTGCAGAAATACTAGGTGTTGATGTGCCTGATTTTTTAGCAGAAATATAATCGAGAACATCTGCTTTGGTTACACGACCATTTGAACCTGTGCCTTTGATGGCATCTAAATCAGCTTGATTCAATCCTTCTTCCTTGGCAATGGAGCGAACCAATGGAGAATAAAAGCGTCCGTCATCATCTTTTTGTGATTCAGTAGGAGTTTCTACTGGAGCAGGCGCTGCAACCGGTGTTGGCTCTGGAGTTTTTTCAACAGCAGGAGCAGCTTTGGGCTCTTCTTTTGGCGCCGGAGCAGAGGCAGCTGCGCTTGCATCAGTTTCAATAATAGCAATTGGCTTACCTACTTCAACGGTTTCGCCTTCTTCTGCTAAAATTTCAACGATAATACCGGCAATAGGAGCAGGCACTTCAGAGTCAACTTTGTCAGTAGCGATTTCGAGAACGGTTTCATCTAATTCAACTGAATCGCCTACTTTTTTCTTCCATTCAATCACAGTTCCTTCCATGATTGATTCGCCCATTTTGGGCATGACCATTTGTTCGCGAGCCATTAGGTGGATTGGTTATGTTGTTAACATTCTTTGTTTGTGGGAGAAGAAGCTCTGGAACCGCTTTTCTGTAAGCGGTAAGCCACTCTCGACATCATCATTTAGCGCGTAAAGTTACACAAAATGCTAAAACAATGTTCTATCAGTTTTGCATGTCACTAATGCCATTTTATGACACTGTATGGTGATACAGAGATTTATTGCTGGCTAAACTCCTAATAAATAAGCATGTACGATATCAAGGACTTGTAATACATCCTTCTTAAAAACTTTTTCATTAGCCTGATGGTATGGGAAAATTGCCGGTTCGAGCGCAATTGATGGTGCCGGAACTAGTGCATTCCGGTTGTAAACTCTACCGTAAATCAAATAATCATTGGTGTTGTTAGCAAGGCGAATTTCCGGGTGAATAGCTTGGATTTCTGATACAATTTTGTCGGTTACAGCTTTTTGTTCTGCTGTTGGTGTAAGCTTGAAATAATCCCACCATTCAGAATAAAGCGCGACGCCTGATTCTCCTTTAAAAAGCGGAGTGGTATCGATGGTAATAATCGCTTCAGGCTCAATGTCTTCTTCAATTAAAAAGCGGCTTAATTCTTCAGCGCCTTGCCCGTGGGTTACATGTCTACCATTACCTTTTAATCGTTCAGGATGATGTTTTAAGCCATAGCTTTCTTCCATTTCAGAAAACAAAACAACAATATTCGGATAATCGAATTGAGCAGCTTGTTCTAGAATAGTTAAACAAACGCCTAAACCGACGGTATTGTCTAATTGACCTTCAAGTTCAGTTTCAGTTTCAGAAAAAGGCAATGTTTCTAGGGTTAAATCACCAAAATGGTCGATTTTATCGAGATGAGCAGTTAAAACAACGGTTTTGTCAGTTTTTTTTCCGGGGATTTTAATAGCAAGATTATTGGTACCGATTTTTTCAAGCGTTGCATTTGGGATTAATCGAACCACAGATTCGATGTAAGGATGTAAACGTTCTTCATAAGTGGAAAAAGAAGGAACTTCGGCACAACGCTTGATGTGTGAAAAAACAGATGTGTTAGTCATGTTTAACAGAACTTATAGTAACAGATTTAATTTCATTTAATTGAATATCGCGATACACATGCGGAAAAAAACCATGACCATAGCTGTCTTCAAAAATCAAAGAATTTCCAAGGCTTTCTTGGTCCAATTCTAGTAAAACAACTTGGTTAGAGTCAGAGAAAAAGCGGGAAATGGTACCTGCTAATTGTTCTTGAGTTGAACAGTGAATAAATCCCTCAGATTTTAACGATTCGGGTGCTAGATAACCCATTTCCTGATAATGTTCCCATTCGTTTTGGGTAGTAATGTGATACACGGTATTTTCATTCATCATAGGTAAAGATACCCAGAATGGAAATTAGTTATTGGCAAAGCCGCTGGAATAAAAATAAAATCGGATTTCATAGTCCGGTTGTGAATTCCTATTTGCATCAATTTGAATCACAGTTGTTAGAACATGCTGGAAAAACGGTATTAGTTCCACTTTGCGGGAAAACACCGGATATGCTGTGGTTGGCCGAAAAAGGGTTTAATGTAATTGGAATTGAAGTTGTTCGAGTAGCTTGTGAAGCATTTTTCCTTGAAAATCAACTGGAATACACTGTTGAAAAGAAGGGAAAATTCCATTGTTATAACTCGGGTTCTATTCAAGTTTGGTGCGGTTCCATTTTTGATTTTCCAAGAAAAGAATGGAAAAAAGTTAATTGGGTCTACGACAGGGCATCGGTTGGTGCTTTACCTCCTGCTATGAGAAAAAAATATTATGATTTATTGAATGAGAAGGCGATCTGTGGAACCAATCTAATGATGCATACATTTGAATATGATGAACAGGTATTGCAGGGACCGCCCTTTTCGGTATTAAAAAATGAAATCCAATATCATTTAAAATCAGACTGGGAAATTGAGTATTGGTTTGATGAAGAGGTTTTACAAAAATATCAACGATTTAAGACAAAGGGGCTAATCAGCTTAAAAGAACAAGTGTATTGGATGAAAAAAAAGACAGAATAGTGTCATTTTCACTTTTTTTAGGCATATTTGCATATCATTCAGGGGGCTTATAAATTCAGCCCGATTTTATTCATTCTTAAGACATTTTTAAATCAAATGGATATTGAAAAAAGGAATAGACTTATCAGTGTGGTCTTATTTATCGTAATAGTTGCCCTAGGCTATGTTTTATACGATTCTATCACAACTCCATATAAAGAAGAAATGGCACGCAAAGCAATGATTGAACGCGTTCGCTTACGTATGTCTAATGTTCGTGATGGATTAGTGTATTACAGAAATAAGAATGATAAATTCCCAAAAGAGATTGATTCGTTAATTACATTTTTAAAACGTGATTCTATCAGCGTATCAATGGGTGATTCTTTATACGGTTCGTCTTTCAAAAAAGGAAAATTTACCTTCGATAGTTTGTTGTTCTCTCCAAGAACAGGTAACAAATTTTCATACGCTTTAAATGACACCATTCGTCCGAATATCTACTTATTAAAAGACCCTGATTCAGACGATCATATTGGTTCTTTAACAAAAACTACGAGTTTGAACGCTCCTAGCTGGTAATCCGAATCATGCCGGAGACCAAAACATTAGGACTCTGTTTTTCCTCTAGACAACTGTATTATTCTATTAGTGACAGTTCAGCACCCAATCGTGTTCAGCACATTGGGTGTTTTGATTTTAGCTTCAATGTTGCAAGAAGCATTCGTACACAAGATGCTGAGAGCTTCCCGGCTGTTTACGATCTAGTTGGTCGTTTAAAAAAAGAATTTCACATAAACCGATTACAACTTCTAACAGTATCTGACCACGAGTGCTGGACTACACTTCCAAAATTGGTTTACGATGATGCCGAAGAGCGCGAAGCACATCTTTCCATCATTATGAAGGGAATTCAAAGGAATAATTGGGAAGTAAATTGGCACGATTTATCGAATCGTGATTTCAAGTTAGCTTCAATTCGGAATTCTGTTATCATGGAAGGTTTTATGCGTTTAGCCGAACATGTTCATGAAGCCAATTATGTAAGCTCATTTGAGTTGGGCGATATGTGGACTCGACACCGCGGCGAAAAAGGCTCTTTTATGATGGTACAAACCATTCCGGGTTTGTTATCCATTTCCTCATACATTTTAGGCAAGCTGCGCGGAACAACCTATATCCATTTTGACGACCCGGAAGATTTACCTTATTTGTGGATGTATTATGCAAATCATGTGAAATGGATGTCCGGATTATATGATCATGTGTACATTTTCGGGTCGGAATCTGAACAAATAGAACGGGTGCTGAGAAATGTTATTGATAGCAGCGCACCTATTAACCGTTTTGACTCGTTGGTTTCTATGGGCGTTGAAGCACAGGAAGAAACATACGGATTTAGCCTTGAAGCCGCCTTCCCCGCCATTCTTTTAAGTATTTCATAATTCAAGTTTTATATGCGCATTATAACCGGATCATTAAAAAACAGAAGACTTTCTATGCCTAAAGGTGTTGAGACAAGACCAACAACCGACCGCACTAAAGAAAGTTTATTTAATATTATCACGGTTAGAAAAGGAATTGAAGACGCCTCGATTTTAGATTTATTCTCTGGCTCCGGAAACTTGGCATTTGAGGCTATATCAAGAGGTGCTGCAAAAGCACTATGTGTAGAAAACAATCGTAAATGTGTGCAAAGCATCGAAAAAAATGCAGAACTATTTGATGTTAAGTCTCAAATACGTGTACTTCCAAGCGATGTGTGGTCTTTTGTAAATGGTATGCCCACAGCTTACGATATTGTATTTGCCGATCCGCCATACGATTATCCCTATATGGCAGATTTAGTTGAAGCAGTTATTCATAAAGGTTGGTTGAAAGAAGACGGGTGGTTTGTTTTAGAGCATGATGCAAGGCATAATTTTACAGTACATCCAAATTGTGTTTTTGCAAAACCTTATGGCAGAACTACTGTTACAATATTCTTAACTCAACCTGTGCAGGAAGAATTGAGCGACGAAGAAGAGGAGTAATTATGTCGGGTGGTAAAGCCATATATCCCGGGTCTTTTGACCCTATAACCTACGGGCACTTAGATATTCTACAACGAGCAACAGAAATGTTCGATAAAGTTGTACTTACCGTAGCTGTAAATACCCAAAAGAAATACGTTTTTGAAGCTGATGAGCGCCTAAAATTAATTCAGGCTTGCATTGAAAATGAACCGTGGGCACATAAAGTTGAAATCGATCAATTCACTGGATTATTGGTTGATTACTGCTCTCAGAAAGGAATATATACCTTAATTCGAGGCGTTCGACAGATTTCGGATTTTGAATATGAGTTTCGCATGGCCTTGATGAATCGCCGACTGAATAATAAAGTAGATACCGTGTTTTTGATGCCTGATGAAGAGCTTACGTTTGTATCAGCAACAATGGTACGAGAAGTTGCCTATTGGGGCGGAGAGCTCAATCACTTTGTGCCTAAAGTGGTAGCCGATGAGCTGAAAAAGAAATACGCTAAAAAAGACGATTAATCTTTATAAAACTGTTCGTGCAGCTCAATGAGCATCTTTAATTTTACAGCTTTCGTTACATCTTGCTGCTTTTCAAAACTGTATTGCAAATTTCGCATAGTACGTACGAGCATTTGTGAGTAAGTCGCTTTTTGAAAATATTCCGGTCTTGATTCCACACCGTTAATTTTCAGAAAATAATCGCATTCCTTCTTGGTCAAAAATTTTCCATGTTGATAGGGATCGATATACGTTATTTCTTGCTCGCACTCAAACATCAAAATAAAATGCATGGGCATATTTACACCAAAAAAAGGAAGTTCGAGTCTATCAGCTAATGAAAGAACAACCATTGCTAGTGATAGTGGAATACCTCTTTTGTTTTCCAACACACGATTCATGTATGAGTTTTCAGGTTTAAACAAATCATCACCCACTCCATCAAAGCCTTCATCCTGAAAAACAAACGTTAATAATCTATTCATTTGTTCGTTAGGGTCGAGCGCGTATTGAATATCAGATGCAATAAACCGCGCCATATTATCCATTTTTTGTTTTACAACTGATGTACGAAAAGTCGGGTCATCAAAACGGGTTAAATACAAAATGGCACGTTCTAAGTGAGCAAAGGTGCTTAAACCTTCCGAATACAATTCAAAAAAGTCCTGATAAAGCCCCGGAAACGTTAAATCGAACAATAAATTTGCGGCGATTTTTTTAGAATCTTCAGATGCTGTTTCTACACGGCATTCATCAAGTAAAGGAACAGCTGAATCACCTAATTGATAAAAACGATTGAGTACTTCTTGCTTAATAAACGGATCGGGATCCTCAAGCAAGAATAACATGGATTGTATCTCTGATTTGGTTGTCATGCGGGAAAAGGTACTAAAAAGCTGAAAGAATTGAGGAAGAAGGCTTTCAAAAGGGTGCAAAAATTGACGTATTAACTATGTATCGAAACAGTATTTGTATTGCGAATCAATAACTTAAATCATAAATTTAGCCAAGACTAAATATTGATTTTATGTTTGAAAATTTAACCCAATGGTTTTATGGCATCTCACCGGTAAATCAGGCATTACTTGCCGGGATTTTTACATGGGGATTAACAGCTGCAGGTGCCGGACTCGTTTTTTTAACCAAAAGTGTGAATTATAAATTGCTGGATTCCATGATGGGATTTGCAGCAGGAGTAATGATAGCCGCGAGTTTTTGGTCTTTATTGGTTCCGTCAATCGAAATGGCTGCGCAGCAAGGAGTTGTAGAATGGGTTCCTGCGGCAGTCGGATTTTTATTAGGAGGATTGTTCTTGCGTTTGTGCGACGCATATTTGCCTCACTTACACTTGGGATTACCTAAAACAGAAGCTGAAGGTGTGCCGACATCATGGAAGAGAACAACCTTATTGGTTTTGGCGATTACCTTGCACAACATTCCTGAAGGTTTGGCAATAGGTGTCTTATTCGGAGCGTCAGCGGCGGGCGCAGAATTTGCAGGAAATGCAACGGTGCTAGCTGCAATCAGTCTTGCCGTAGGTATTGGCATTCAAAATTTTCCGGAGGGTTTAGCTGTTTCTATGCCTCTGAGACGCGAAGGTATGAGTCGTGGTAAAAGCTTTTGGTACGGACAGCTTTCTGCAATAGTTGAACCAATTTCTGCAGCTTTTGGTGCTTGGGCAGTTATTGCCATTGAGCCCATTTTACCATATGCACTTTCATTTGCAGCTGGCGCAATGATTTATGTGGTTGTAGAGGAATTGATACCTGAAACTCAACAACGTGAAAACACGGATATTGCTACCATGGGAACGATGATTGGTTTTGTAGTAATGATGGTTCTTGATGTTAGCCTTGGATAAAAAAAAGCCTCAAGAGAGGCTTTTTACTTTAAACTGAAAACTGACTTGTTTTATACTCGCGCTTAAGTTCTCGAGTTGTATCTCTTTCAGCTATACTATCGCGCTTATCATGCTTTTTCTTTCCTTTGGCTAAACCAATCTGAACCTTGGCAAAACCCATTTTAAAATAAATTTTTAAGGGAACCAAGGTATAGCCTTTTTGAGTAAGCGCTTTATCAATCTCGGCTATTTCTTTTTTATTTAACAAGAGTTTTCTTGTTCGAGTAGCTTCGTGATTGTTATATGAGCCGAATTCAAACTCCTTGATGTACAAGTCTTTTAAAAGGACTTCACCGCTATCCATATAGGCAAAAGCGTCACCAAAACTTACATTTCCTTTGCGTACCGATTTTACTTCGGTTCCTTGCAGAGCAATTCCGGCTTCATACGTTTTCTCAATGTGATAATCGAATGTAGCTTTTCGGTTAGTTATAGATGCGGGTGCTTTTTTTTCTGATGAAGCCATTTTAGCTCTTATTCTGCGATTTCTTGTGGGACTTCGCGACCCATTTGTTTGTAAATATTTTCAATCTGACCGATTTCTGCTTTTGCTTTTTCGCTTTCAGGGTCTAACTGAAGCGATCTTCTAAGATGAGCTAATGAACCGGTCATACGTTCTCTCATTCCTAAATGCTCGCCATAATATTCGAGGAAAATTCCGTAGTCAAGATGAGCTTTTGCCAGTTTTGCTTTGGTTTCAGCATTATTCAAATCTCCGGCTTTTAATTCAGCAATTTGTTTTTCTAGAAAAGCTTGATTTTGTTTTCTGATTTCCAATGCTAAAGCCGTTGTTTGTTCGGTTGATGGCAAATTAGACAAGAGTTGTAAAGCTTCGCGATATTCATGCTTTTCCATCATAGCTTGAACTTGGCTATCAATGTCGTTTTTCTTTTCTGAGCTTGAACACGCTACAAATGCCATCATCACAACAGCAAACAGGAATACATTTTTCATAATAAAATTCAATTAAAATTAAGAGGTGAAAAGATACAGAGGGTTAGGACTTATACACAAAATGAATAATGCCATCGCAAACCAGCCTAAAATTTTTCTGGTTGGGTCTAAACGTTGTTCATATAAAACGGGTGGATGTTCAATTTTTACAAAAACAATGATGAAAACCATCCAAATAGCCCAACTGGTAAAGCCGTTCCAATTTGCCGCATCAAACACGTTAATCATTATGAATGTAATAATAAGTGACACGGAGCCGACAGAAACCGCCCATTTAATATTGTTGTGATACGCTTTTTGCAACATTAGAAACAAAAGTGCCCCCCAAATTGCCCAGGCGTAATAACCAAGATTTGCACTGTACGAGGTAAGCATTTCGTTCAAAATCGGGATGGTGCCAATGCCTCCTAAAACGGATAAAGCCCCGTAAAATAATCGAGCAATAAAACGATGTTTTTTAAATCCAATCAATCCATAAAGTATATGTCCGCCATCTAATTGACCGATTGGCATAAGATTTAAAGCTGTAAACAATAAACCTAGCCAACCTGCGAAAAGAACCGGATAATGATACATTTCCCACATGGGCGGAACATTGTTAAAAAATTGCGCCAAAAAGGAATACAGTAGGGTGTTTCCCAACATTAATACACCGCCTTGGTTGATGTCTGAAACGAACGGAGCATCGGGGAATTCTCCATAAGCTTTTATGTAAGCGTGTAAATCATCATGAAACGTAAATTGATAGGCGTATTCCGGACCCGGTAAAGTTGCAAATCCGATGAGTAAAGTTGTAATTGCTACAACAAAACCGGCCAAAGGTCCTGCAATGCCGACATCATATAATTTTTTTGTTGTTTGAATACGTTCTTTGATGCGAATTACAGCACCCATTGTTCCTATTGGTGAAATAAGCGGCAAAGGAATAAAATAGGGTAAAGTTGATGCTACACGGTGAACCACTGCCGCGATGTAGTGGCCAAATTCGTGAGTGGTAAGAAAAAGAATCACCAAAGACGCAAAAAGAATAGAATCGCCAATTGAATAGAAAAAACCTTGTCCGGAAAAAGCTATTGAAGCAAAAGTTAATACAAACAAAGAAATATGTCGAAACAGGACTTTTTTTGTGATTCCAAGTCTATCAAAAAGTGTTTGCTTTTCCTGAATATCAACGATTTCGTAATTGCTTTGAATTTCTTCCAAGGTATTCTGTTTTCTTAAGATTCTCGCGAAACCGGCATCGTCATACAGCGTGCGCCGCCTCTGCCTCTGCACAATTCATTTCCAATAAATGAAATGGCCAATTTGGTTTCAGGAGTTGGGTTAAACGATTTGTCTTTGTAACGATCAATAAACTCAAATTGGTTTAATAATTCGTAACCATTTTCTTTGAGTGTGTTAAATGTATTGGTATTTCGCTCATATCCAACAATTACACCGGGTGCTAAAGCAAAAACATTTGCTCCATCGGTCCATTGCTCACGGCTCTGATAAATCGGTAAATCTCCACCGCAATTAATAAAATTCACAGCATGTCCGAGTTTAGCTTCAAGTGCGTAATGTAGTGAAGGCATAAGCTTTGTTACCATTTCTCCGGATTCACTTTTCGATAGACAAACAACGTTATCTTTTCGTTTAATGATTGCCGGCGGGTAAACAATACATTCGTCATGTGAAGCGAATGTGAAAATCGTATCCAAATGCATAGAAGCGCGCTGTTTTGGAATATCAACAATTAACACATCTTTGATGCCAAATTTGAAAAAGGCTTCAGCCGCTTTCATAATTCCTGAGAAGGAAGTCCTTTCACTCATACCAACTAAAACGAGGTCTTTAGAAGGAATTAACACGTCGCCGCCTTCGATGGAATCGTAATATTCCAAGCGAAAAGCTTGTTCGCGAACTTTTGCAAAAAGCGGATGATATTCAACAACGGTATCCATGAGCATCGATTCTCTGGCACGTGCTTTTTTTGCCGCTCTTGAAATGATGATTCCATCGTTGATAACTGCTGCTAAATCTCTGGTAAATAAAATATTGGGAGATGGATAAATGCTAAAACCGCGAAGCCCGTCCGTGCGGCCGTTTATTGCAAATTCCAATAATTCGTTTGGTGATAGCATTCCCAATTCTTGTTGAATCGGAGTTAAGTTCCATTCGGGAAATCGGTGAACTAGCAAATCGATGAAATAGGCGCGGGCATCTTCTTTTTGAAAAGCATCATAAATTAAATCACAAATTTCAAAAACACCGCCACCGCTTGGTAAAGCCGTTTTGAAAATATCGATCATGGCTAAGTGCTCTTCCCGTGCATCTGTTTCAAAAATGATGTCATCAAATAACAATTCATCTTTTATATCGGGACTTACCAAGGTTACTTCTTTACCGGGTGTGTGTACAACAACTCCATTCAAACGTCCGGTTTCTGACGATACATGTATGTTCATATTCTCCAAATAGATCTATCTAAATTATAGTTCAAAGATAGTTATTCTTGGGTGAAAAGGCGTATATGGAAAAGGTATAAAGGTATAAAGGTATAAAGGTATAAAGGTGTAAAGGTGTAAAGGTGTAAAGGTTTTAGGTTTTAGGTTTTAGGAGTAAGGAGTAAGGAGTATTTAGGTTTTAAGTTTTTTGAATCAAAAATTTCTAAAATCCGACATCCGACATCCGACATCCGACATCCGACATCCGACATCCGACATCCGACATCCGACATCCGACATCCGACAT
>SBGQ01000098.1 GCA_006226965.1 bacterium
TGGTTCTAAACGAGCACCGTTTGTCTGCTTGGTTCCTGAAACATCAGCAGACTTCGATTGTGCAGCTTTTCCAAGTGTTTGATTAGCCGCAGATGCAGATTTCGCTTCTGCTTTTGTATTCGCTACAGACGTATTAGCCAAAGTCTGTTTTGACGGAACGTTTGATTCTCCTACAGAAGTTTGCACCTGTTTTGTATTGCTTACCAGAGAATCAGATTTTTTAGAATCCGCTACTGATAAACCATTTTTTGTCTTTTCTACAGGGGCGTCCGAGGTCTTATCAGTACTTGTTAAACCTTTTTCGGTTTCACGAATTATTTCTTTCGGGTGCGTCGGAATTACAGGTTTAGGCTGATTAATTACCGTTGTTTGTTCCACAACCGAGTTTTGTACTTCAACTTTCGATTCCGTCTTTTTGTTAATCGATTTTTGTGAAATACCGATTACTATCTGCTCATTATTACCGACATTATTAGCAGGAACTTGAGTTTTGTGTGCAAAGAATGAATCGTTCTTTGCAACCGATTGAGTCTTATTAGCAGATTTTAAATCTGCACTTTCGTTTTTATTAAACGGGGTAGTTGTTGTAGCTATTTCCTTTTTAGCTGCTTTCTTAGCCTGAGTCTGAACTTTTTGTTCAGGGACTAGAACTACATCGTTTTTTTCTTTTGTTGTAACCTTTTCAGTTGTAACAGCAGGCTTCCAACCAGTATCAATAAGCTCTTTTTGTGCGGATTTTCCCTTACCTAAAATAGATTTATCATACGAAATAGCAACTTCGAGTCCGTGCTGCTGAATAAGACCTTGTCTAACATTGTATTCAGCTTTTACAGGAACAGCATCTTTTACCGGCCCTACAATAGCAGTTAAGATTTCTTTGAATTGTTTGCTGGATACCGGTGCAATTGAAATCGGACCGGCTGCATTAGCTTCGTTTTTCGAAGTTCCAATGCCTAACCATTTCTTGATTATTGCAATACTCATGACATTACCGATTTTAGCAGCTGTTTAACTTTATTGGGTTCCAGCGATCTAAGCAATTTTTCACGCTGAAGATTCGATGACGTATTATAAATGCGAACCAATTCACTGTTATCTAAACGATTCACAATTAACGCCAATTCATCTTCTTCCAATCTCAACAGAGATTTGGTTACTTCAGCAACTTTTGAATCTATTTTCCCAAGAGAGGTTGTTAAACCTGTTTTTGCGGAGCCCATTCGAAAAGCTGCTAACTCATCTTCCATTGAAAGATTCAATTGATACAACGAGTCAATCAGAGCCAAGTCTTTCATTTCTTTGGCTCTTTTTTCGTTGACCTCAAGCTCTAAAGAACTAACTTTTTTTTTTAGTTCATTAATTGCTTGAGGACCAAACTGAGCATAGTCGTACAGGTACACTTCACCTTCGTTATGGCCAAGTTTTACATCCGGGTTAATAACCGGATAAATGTAAAACGCGAGTACCATAAACAGGAAAAAGGCAACGATAAACCCTACAACAAGAATGATTATTCTTCTGGCCTGATACATAAATTAACCTCGTTCACGATTAAAACGCTGGGTAGCTATTTCATTCATTTGAATCTGTTCAGAACGGTCGAGTTCTTGCATGAACGTTATTTTCTGCTTCGATTCAAGATTTTCCAATGCCATGGTTTTTTTCCTGGCTTCTAACAACTTCATTCTTTCGCGCTCAACTTCAGCATCAGCTTTTTTAATTCTGTTTTTTAAGTTGAAAATGGATACATGTCGCGTTTGAATGTATTCAAAATGATTTTTGCCGATATGTTGATTAGAACTGTTCACATAAGCACCCAGTTCGTCTTGCATTTCAGCTTTTTTGTCCTCTAAAAGTACTTTTTTTTGAACAACTTTGGCAAAAGCCTGTTTTTGGAGCTGTTCCTGATGCTTTCTTATCCGAAGAACTGCAGCTAATCTAAATTTGAACTTGTTACTCATATCAACCTTAGTTTGCTAAAATTCCGGCTAGTTTTTGCCAAATGGATGCATCAAAATCGTACTCATGCATATCTTGTTTCAAGAAATCATTAAGCGATTCAATTTTTGAAATGGCCTGATCAATTTTAGGATTACTTCCTTTAACATAAGCACCAATATTGATTAAGTCTTCCGATTCTCTGTAAATCGCCAATAATTCTCGAGCTTGTTGCGAAATCTTTCGTTGATCTTTTTGTACAACTTTCGGCATAACACGGGAAACACTTTCCAAAACGTCAACAGCAGGGAAGTGATTTTTGTGTGCTAAACTGCGCGATAGTACAATGTGACCGTCAATAATAGAACGAACCGCATCTGCGATTGGCTCTGTCATATCATCATTATCAACCAAAACAGTATATAAACCTGTAATACTACCTTTGTGCGTTCTTCCGGCTCTTTCTAAAAGTTTTGGCAGTACAGCAAACACACTCGGCGTGTATCCTTTAGTTGTAGGCGGCTCACCTGATGCAAGACCAATTTCACGTTGAGCCATTGCAACACGTGTAACAGAGTCCATCATCAACATTACATCCTGTCCTTGATCCCGAAAATATTCTGCAATTGCGGTTGCTACATAAGCTCCTTTAATTCTGCTCATTGCAGCTTTATCACTTGTAACTGCAACTACAACGGAACGTGCTAAACCTTCCGAGCCTAAAGCATCTTCGATAAATTCCCGAACTTCTCGGCCACGTTCACCAATTAAAGCAATTACGTTAATATCAGCAGATGAATTTTTGGCAATCATCCCCATCAGCACGCTTTTACCAACCCCGGAACCTGCGAAAATACCCATTCGCTGTCCTTTTCCAACGGTGATAAACGCATCGATGGAACGTACACCCGTTCTCAACGATTCATCAATATTCTCTCGTTCGAGTGGACCCGGCGGACTATTATGCACCGGAAACGAGCTTGTATCAGTTAAGGGACCTAAACCATCAATCGGAACACCATTGGCATCTATAACTCTGCCTAATAAATGGTTGCCAACCTGAATCGTTAGCGGTTGTTTGATTGGTTCAATTCTTACACCCGCTTTTAACCCTTCAATTCTGTCCAAAGGCATTAACAGGGTATGGTCATTTTTCAAACCTACAACCTCTGCTTGAACTTGAGTGTTTGAATCAACATGAATGGTGTACAGAGAGCCTAATGAGGCTTCAAGACCTTTGGCTTCTATCAATAAACCAACCGCCGAAGAAACTTTTCCAAACGAAGTCGGACCTGTTTCCCAGTTTGTTACATGGCGTTTAATATGGTTCATCAATTCGAGCATACTTATTTCTTTTTACCCCAATCGTTAAGTGGTGCCGCGGCCCTTAAATCATCTAATTTTTTTGAAAAACTGTTTAAAACGGCATGGTGCGGTGAGTCAATTTCAAACTCACCCGGATTTAATCTTCCCGTGTAGGTAACTGTTACTTTTTTGAACTCCGGTAGTTTTTCCATGAGTTCCTTAACAGCATCGTAGTCAGCTTCTGCAACTGTTATTTTAATTTTTGAATGATCGGTAATCGTTTCAAGAGTCGTACGAACGGTATCAACAACCCATGTTTTCAGACTGTCGTTTTCAACCGGAACTCCGATTACTTTTTCAGCCATATCAAATACTAAAGAAACTATGCCCGGTTTAATTTCTTCAATTGTTTGATGAAGTCGGCGATCAATTTCCATTAAAGCCGCTTCGAAGTGGTGTAATTGTTCATCAATTCGTTTGCGGGCTTGGGTTTCACCATCCGTTAAACCTGCATCATAACCTTCTTTAATGGCTAATTGGCGTGTTTCATTAACACGGCGAGTCCATTCCAGATTATTGCGTTCCAGAACTTCCTGATAATCAACCTCTTCGTCGGTTTTTACCTGGAACAAATCCTCATAACTAAGACGGGTTTTTTCAACCTCATCCTGTTGCAGACGTTCGCGATATATAAGTTTCGGATCTGGCATATATTAGTCCACCAATTGTTCATCAGAGGTTTTACGAACCGTAATTTGTCCCATTTCTTCCAACATTTTGATGCGCTGAATAATACGTTGTTGCGCATCTTCAACCTCTTTAAGCCGCACAGGACCAAGAGCATCCATATCTTCGAGCATGATAGAACGCGCCCGGTTCGACATGTTTTTGGCAAATTTGTCCACCAACGATTTGTCGGCTCCTTTGAGGGCAATAACCAAATCGCGTTTGTCCACTTCGGAAATAACTTTTTGAACAATTCTATCTTCGAGGCCAAGAATGTCTTCAAATAAGAACATCAAGTTTTTGATTTCTTCCGCCAATTCCGGGTCGCGTTGTTCAATTTCTTCCAGAACCATTCTTTCAGTAGAAATAGTTGCCGCGTTTAGGATATTCGCAACAATATGAGCGCCGCCTGATGAAAGACCGGATTCGTTATCGTAGCCTCCCATTTGTTCACGAATTACAAATTCAATTTCTTTAATTACTTCCGGTGCTACTTTTCCCATGGTAGCCAAGCGATAGGTAATATCACCACGAATTTCTTCATTCAAATTCGATAAGACCTCAGCAGCACGGTCTGTTTTTAAATTTCCTAATATGAGCGCTGCCGTTTGTGGATGTTCGTTCTGTAAGAATTGAACCATTTGTGTGGTTTCTGCGGTCTGAAATAATGCAAATGCACTCATTTCAGTAGCAGCTTCTAAACGTCGAATTAAATCTCGGGCAATTTTTTCCCCGCGCGAACTCTTTAAAATATCTCGAGCATAATCTAAACCGCCTTCCATTACATACTGCTTTGCAAGCATTAAATCGTGGAATTCCTGCAATACATCATCAACAACACGAGGCGATATGTTTTGCATATTGGCGATTTCGATGGTGATTTTTTCGATTTCAACATCGGTCAACATTCTGAAAATATTTGATGCCGGACCAACGCCAATTGCAACCATTAATACAGCTACCTTTTGTGTACCGGTTAATCTATCCGGTTCATTTATTACTCTGTTATAAGAATATCCTGCTGTTGTTGCCATATTATTTACCCGGTTTTTCTTTCACCATGAAACTACGAACTAAGTTTGCTGCTTCATCAGGTTTAAATTCTGCAAAGTTTTTAATCTCATCAAACATCTTCGATTTCATTTTCAGACGTTTTTGCGCTTCTGGAGATAATTTTCTTTGATACACATCAGATGATTCAAGATTTACAAACTCCATATTGTCTTCGTCGAAATCAGACTCGCCTTCATCGTTTTGTTCTGTTTTGTTTTTAGGCAAGGATTTTTGATTACCGGATTCACCCTTTTGAATTTCCGGTTTCATATCGAAGAAAAGAGGAGGTGTGTTCGGATTTACTTTTCTAACAATCGCATAGAGTATTGCTAATGCTGCCATTAAACCGAGTAAAATAAAGCCCCACTTTATCCATTGGTTCAACTGAATTTGCTCTTGCAACATAATGGTTTGTTGCTGCAAGTCTTGTGAGAGCTGATCTTCGAAACGTATTTGAGTGATGGTAACATCATCTCCGCGAACGGCATTTACACCTAATGCATTTCTGATTGCACCGGTAATATCTCTTAATTCAGCTTGTGTGTATGGAAAATAAATAACTGAATCTCTGCCGTCAGTTGATTGTAAACGGTTTTGTTTATAGTTCAGCAATACAGAAACGGTCATTCGCGAAATGGTGCCAATCGGTTTTTCATATTTCTCGCGGGTTGTGTTTACTTCATAGTTTCGAACACGAGTAGATGATTCCTGCTGATTGGTTCCTTTGTCAACGGTTTGCCCACGTAATGCCGGAGGATCGTTTTGATCGAACGGAATGGGTTGTTTTTGAACATCAGATAATGCTTGAGTACGAGTCTCTTCCGAAATTACAATGCGGCTTTCCGGATCAATCAACTCTGAATCACGGGAAAGTTTTTCAAAATCGTGATCGGTTGAAACGCGTACAATACTATTTCCTGTTCCAAGTACTCGATCTAACATGGTCTGACCTTTTACCGTCAGATAATTTTCAGCTTGCTGTTTTACTTTTAATTGAGCATTTGATAAGCCGATATCTGAACCCAATGCTTCATTATTGGAAATTTTATTTCCGCGTTGGTCTAGAATTGTTACGTTTTCGATGGCTAACTCTTCCACAGAACCGGCAACTAATGAGGAAATCCCTTCAATCTGTGCGGGGCTTAAACGTGAACTCGGGTTCATGTTCAAAATAACGGAAGCCGAAGCCTGAACCGTTGATTCGGTGAACGGCGAACGTTCAGGTAAAACCAAGTGAACACGTGCAAACTCAATCTGATCCATAGAACCGATTGTACGCGCTAATTCACCTTCTAAAGCTCTTTTTAAATTCACGCGCTGCATAAAGTCGGTCATGCCAAGTGTGTTTGAGTCAAACAATTCATAACCGCGATAATCCGAACCTTTCGCACCCTGTTGTGCAAATTGTAAACGCAATTCATATACGCTCTCACGAGGAACCATTATGGTTGAGCCACCGTCAGTTAAATTGTATGGAACGCCTTTTTTCTGGAGTTCTTCTACAATGGTTTGTGCGGATGATGGTGCAAGATTTCCAAACAGGAGAGAGTAATCTGGTCGGGTAGCCCAAATAAATGTGCCTACAACTGATACCACAATAATGATGGATATAATTCCAAAAAGTACGCGTTGAGCAACACTTAAGGGTCTGAAAAAGCGACTTAATGCATCGGTAAATTGACTCATGGCTTACCTGTTAAATTTGCATGCGTGAAAGTTCCTGGTACGTTTCTAAAGCCTTGTTTCTAATCTCCAGCATTAACTGAAAACTGAGTTGAGCTTTTTGGAGTGAAATCATCACTTCATGGACATTTTCTGTCTTGCCTGATACCACATCTTCGGCTTGTTGTTCAGCGGTTTTGGATGCTTCATCAACGGAATTTATAGCGCCTTTAATCATATCAGCAAATGTAGGACCGGATTGATTTCCTTCGGCTTTGCGTAAAAAACGTTTGCTTTGGAAAACCTCATCGCCGGTCGGCTGAGCGCCTATGTTTAATCTAAAATTTTGGGTATCGATTGGCATTTTTTGTCCTCAATTAAACTCTAAAGTCGAAATTTCTTCCTTTTGCTTCAGGATTTTCCATGCGGGAATTACCATTAGCAAGATATAACTCCAGCTTTTTGTTTGCACCATATGGGAATTGTTCCTGAATCAGCATTTTTTCATCTGATGACAAGGGAGATAAGTTTGAAAGACTCATCGTTTTGTTCGTTTTATATTGAGCCTGAGCATTTTCAATTGAGCGAATAACATTCAGTTTCATAGATCTTCCTTTTAGATTTCAAAAGCTCTTTTTAATACTTGTTTTTCAGCTTCTACAACAGCAAGGTTTGCTTCATAGAGTCGGTTAGCACTAACCATTTGTGTCATCTCTTCCACCAAATCCAAATCAGGATATTTCACCATTCCGTTTGCATCGGCATCCGGGTGAGACGGATCGTATTCATAGCGATATTTTTCTTGTTCGATAATTTCTTCATCTGGAGACATATCCGCTAAAGCATCTTGTGAAGAAAATCCAAATTGACCATCAATATGGCCTGAACGAGTTTCTTTTAAACTTAAATTGGCATTATCGAGTTTTAATTTAAACTGCTGCTCATCAGATAAAGCCGTTGTCATTGCCTTTGGCTTATAAGGGCCATCTTGTCCGTCAACGCGAGTTGTATAAGCATTGGCAATATTTTCCGCACTTAAAGCCAATTGCTTACGCTGAATGTCCATTCCGCGTGATGCTGTTTTAAATACTGAGAAAAAACGATCTACTTTCATTTCATAGCCTCAATTATACGTTTCTACCCAAAATGCCCGCTTTCAATAATTGAAAGTTGTGGCGAAGTGTACGTGTTACTAATTGTGCTCTAATTTGTGTATCTGCCAATGTCATCATTTCATCTTCTAACATCGGTTTTTCTTCTAACTCATTGAATTTCAACTCGATCTGGCTTAAATCAGTACCGGTTGTCTGCATACTTTGTGCTTTTTGTAACTGCTCTTCAAAGGGAACTTCGATTCGTTTGTAACCGGGAGTATCTATATTGGCAACATTCGAAGCAATTGCTTTTTGGCGCATGGAATATGCATCCAAAGCGGTTTTGAGCAAGTTTGTATGTTGGGTATCGATGAGTTTCATAACACAATAGATTTTGTTTTTTCACGGATACTATCAAGCACTATGCCAATTCATATTTGTGGATAAATTGTGGGAAAGAGGCATTTTTATTGGTTTTACGCTTTGGAAGGAAGTTCCGATTTGTTGAATCGTATCTCAATTCATAGATTTGCAACATGGAAGCAACTCAAACATCACTCGAGTTACTAAGCATTTTTGATAATCACATTCATTCTGTTTTAGCAATTGATCGTGATTCGAATCGTATTATGTATGCCAATGCGAAAGCTTTGGAACTTTTTGAGATTCCATCCGATCAACTTTTGAACAAATCGGTTGATGTGTTTCTTAATAATGTAAAATTCCAGGGGAGCGAAGAAGTATTCATTTTTAAAGAACACAACTTAATTGTAAATCGCTTGAATTGTAAGCGTTTTAATGAGCAGGTTATTTTTTTAAGTGAAAAAGAACCCGAACCGGGAAAAAAAGCTATCACAACCGCTGAATTAGCAAGCAGTTTGGTGGCACATTTATTCCGTTCTCCATTAACAGCTCTCTTAGGCTTAGCCGAGATGGTTGCGAACTCAAACGAACAGAATCGTGAAAAGCTTTCACAGGCACTTATTGACGGGTTACAGCGAATTTCCGGATTTGTTGATGAGTTAGATACGTTCAATGCCGATTTAAAAGCCGATATACAACGTGTTAATATCGGCGCTTTGATTCAAAGTCTCTTGTACGAATTACCTGCCAATAAACGCCAACTCGTTCAATTAAACAGCTCCAGTTATCAATTTGAAATTGATACCGACGCTAAACTACTCAAAGAAATCTGTGTTGAATTGATCGAAAATGCGTTTGATTTCGGCGCGGATACTCTTTCGCCGGTAAAAATCGATTTAATTAATACCGGAATCATTCGAATTTCGAATGCGGGTCAGCTGCCCAAAGAAATTGAACAAGGTTTATTTATCCCGTTTTTTACTACAAAAGCACAAAACTGGGGACTTGGTTTAAGTAAAGCCGTTAAAAAAGCAGAGGCCATTGGGGCCACTCTTCGCTTAATGAATAATTCCAGAATTGAGGGAATTATATTTGAGATTTATTTTAATCAAGTGGATTAAAACAAACTCGTTTGCTCTTGTTTATCCTTGGGACCTCGCCCCGATTTATACCACTGATTAAACCGTTCATCATGTGAGATAAGTAACATTTCAGGTATAAAGTTAATTTCATATATCCGCCGGCATATCCCATCCAGTGCTTTTTCACCGGAAATAGTTATATGAAAACCGTCTTCGTCTTCATCCACATAACCAAATTTTTTCAAATCCTGAATAATCATGATGGCTAAATGTGGTGGAATGCCGCAATTTTCCGCGATGAACTCTTTATCAATCGGATGGTATGGCGGGGCTTTTATCAAACCCAAAATATTAAGTTCAACTTCCGTTAATGGATAACCGCCTGAATTTTTGGTTAATAAAGTATCCCATGCTTGTTGCGAATAATTTAAACCAAACCAGAATTTTGCTTCTTTCATCAATTTTCCGGTAGCGCAACACGCCAAATAATCGCCCGGATTGGCTTTACTTACTGCACCGCGCTCACGATACATGGCTACCAATGTTGCCAAGTCTAAAACCTGCAAATTGGGAGGATAGGAAAATACATTATCCGAGCGTCTGGTAACGGTACTCATGCTTACTCCGCATGATTTCTATTTAGTTTTTGCTTTTATTAACTCAATGGCTTCATCACGAGTAATGGTTTCCGGGCTGAATCCCTTCGTAATCTTAACATTCGTTTTTCCCCATTTGATGTAAGGGCCGAAACGTCCGGTTAACACCTGAATTTCATCACCTTTTTCATCCGGGTATTTCCCTAATTCCTGAATTGGCCCGGCACCACGAGATTTCTTCGCATTTGCTAATTCAAGTAATTCCAAACCTCTTGGTAATTCGATTTCTAAAACATGATCCTCTTTACCGAGTGATGCAAATGTTCCGTCGTGAACTACGTAGGGGCCAAATCGACCTATTCCGACACGAATTTCTTTTCCCGTTTCAGGATGATTTCCTAATAAACGCGGCATTTCCAGCAATTTTAAAGCTGTCGGTAAATCTAAGTCTTCCGGTTTCATGCCTTTCAAAAGTGATGCTCGCTTGGGTTTTTCTTTGGAATCATCACCAAGTCCCAACTGAACGTACGGACCAAAGCGTCCGTTTAAAACATAGATATCTAATTTGCTGACCGGGTCTTTTCCTAAGGAAGACGGACCTTCTTTAGCATCTTTAAGAAGCTCTTCTAATTTTTGTGGGGTGATATCACCCGGAAATAAATCAACCGGTAAAGAAGTTGAAGCAGCTTCCGTACCGCCTGCTTTTTGCACATACGGACCATAACGGCCAACTAAAACCTGAATGTCATTTAAACCATGAATAGGTAAATCAATTTTTCGGGCATCTTGTGGGTCAATTTGCGTTTCCTGCATTTCAATTTGCTGTAATAAACCTTTTTGACCTTTAAAATATCCGTCCAGATAGTTCAGCATTTCTTGTTCACCGGAAGCAATTTCGTCCAATTTGCCTTCCATATCCGAAGTGAATTGTAAATCAACTAAATCAGGAAAATGCTTTTCTAACAAACCTGTTACAGCAAAAGCCATAAACGTCGGAACAAGAGCATTTCCGTCTTTTTGAACATATCCTCGATCGATAACCGTACTAATGATACTCGCATAAGTACTCGGGCGACCAACGCCTTCTTTCTCCAATGCTTTTACTAAGGTTGCTTCTGTAAAACGTGCCGGAGGTTTGGTTTCGTGACCCTTTGGCTCAACTTTTTTAGCTGTTACTTTTTCGCCAACTAATAATTGCGGTAACATCGATTCCTGATCCTCTAATGCTGCTTCAGGATCGTCTGAACCTTCAACATAAGCACGGAAAAATCCCGGAAATACAATCTGTTTACCGGAAGCTTTAAACACCGCAGAGGTTTTCACTGTTTTAGCCTCAATTTCAATGTTGGTGAAGTTTAGAACAGCATCCGCCATTTGGGTAGCCATGGTTCGCTTCCAAATCAAATCATACAATTTGAATTCTTTATTCGCTAAACCTGTTTCTTGCGGTGTTCTGAAATGTGTTCCTGCAGGACGAATGGCTTCGTGTGCTTCTTGCGCACCTTTTGCCTTTTTTGAATACGAGCGAACACTTTTGTACAAATACTCATCACCATAAATAGAAACAACCGCATCGCGAGCAGCTTGAATAGCTTGAGAACTCAAATTAGTTGAGTCTGTTCTCATGTAGGTGATGTAACCACTTTCATACAAACGTTGAGCAATCTGCATGGTTTCTTTTGCCGAAAAACCATACTTACGGTTTGCTTCCTGCTGTAATGTCGATGTAATAAAAGGAGGAGCAGGTGAACGTTTTTGATTGGTTTGTTCTAAAGAAATTACCTGCCAATCACCCGTTTTGATTTCTTCGATGAGTGCTTTTGCTTGGTCTTCGTTTAAAATGCGAACTCCGCCTTTTTTATCTAACTCACCGGTTTCTGCATTAAAATCTTTTCCGTTTGCAATACGCTCGCTATTTACTCGGTGCAATTCTGCTTTAAACGTAGATTTTTCACCGTTTTTTTGAACCTGAGCGATAATATCCCAATAAGAACTGCTCACAAAACGCATTCGCTCTCTTTCGCGTTGCACCATAACTTCAACGGCAACCGATTGTACACGTCCGGCAGAAAGATTGGGTGCCAGTTTTTTCCAGAGCAGAGGAGAAATGGTGTAACCTACCAATCTGTCCATAATACGTCTGGTTTCTTGTGCATTTACCAGATTGATATCAATTTCTCTGAAATTTTCAAGAGCATCTTTAATTGCGGATTCCGTGATTTCATGAAACACCATTCGTTTAACCGGAATTTTCGGTTTTAGCACTTCCAATAAGTGCCAAGAAATTCCTTCTCCTTCACGGTCCTCGTCCGTTGCAAGAATCAGTTCATCCACTTCACCTAATTGCTTCTTTAATCGGTCAACAACTTTCTTTTTATCGGATGAAATCACATACAAAGGCTCGTAATTCTTATCGATATTGATACCAATATTCGCCCATTTTTCTTTTTTGTATTTCGCCGGAATCTCTTTTGCGTTCGCAGGTAAATCGCGAATGTGTCCCATAGACGAATCTACAAGGAAGCCTTTCGGCAAAAACTTCTTGATGGTTTTAGCTTTGGTTGGAGATTCTACAATTACGAGTGATTTCATCAAAACTTTAGTCAACTATTTTTAAAAACGATGCTTTAGAACGCCCAATTTAAACAAGGATTCTTCAAAAATCGAAAAAATCTTACAAACAGGCTTCTGATTGCCATTTACCCGTTAATTTTAACCGGGATAATGAGAGAATTACTAGTTGGAAAGCCCATCAAGCAGATTTAAGATTTCTTCGCCGTGATGTTTCGATTCCACTTTTTCTATTATGCCTAAAACTTTTCCTTGTGTATCGAGCACATATGCAGAGCGACTAGGGCCAACAAACGTTTTACCATACATCGATTTTTCAACCACAGAATCGAAGGCATTCGCAATGTTGTAATCCGGATCAGAGGCTAAAATGTATCCGATTCCATGTTTAGCGGCATATTTTTTATGCGAACCACAGGTGTCTTTTGAAACCGACATCAATACAAAACCTCGTTTTTCGATTTCTTTTGCATGATGAGCTAAACTTATATTTTGATTGTCACAACTGCTGGTATTGTTTTTCATATACACGGAAATAACCATGGGTTTGGTAAGAAGCTCAGCTAATGTGGTTTCTTTTTCTTCTCCATTGATGATGACTTTAAATCGAATAGTTGTATCAACGGTATCGCCAATTTGTATCATTTTTCCTTTTGTTTGTTTTGATGTACAGAGTTTAAAACGCTTTGTAGAAATAAAGCGTTTCCGTTTTACTTCTATTTTTACTGTAAAACAAAGCGAAACGTAATTGTACCCCACTGAGATTTTTGCGGAACACCCGATGGAAGGCGTGAAAAACGCCACGTACGAAGCGTTTTTAAAACTTCTGACTCTAAATTTGGGTTCATTTTCTTGAGCGGAATCATTCGGGCTACAGTTCCATCCGGACGAACCTCAAATCGAATAGTTATTACAGCTTCTAAGTCTTCATTATAACTTGGCAAGGGTTGTACTTGCGGACTGCGTTCAATATCGCCTTCCCACTTTAAAGAAAACGGTGCCGTTTTATCTTCATCGGTTCCGGTTCCTTGTTTAACATTTGCATCACCTTTTAAACCTTCTGTATCGCCCGTTTTAACTTCACCATCTTTTTCAACTTCGTCTTTTTTCACATCCGGAGCAATCGCTTCTTCTTTTACTTGCTGCTTATCACTCGTTTCAGGAGTTATTTTTTCGGTTTCCGGTGTTTTAACAACTTCATCGCTTACAACAGGTTCTGTTTGGTCTGGCGCGTCAACCGGTTTTGTTTTATCTACACTTTTTTGTGTGTTTTGCTGTGTTTCCGGTTTGTTTTCTTTCGGGCGCTCGTTTGATTGATTCGGAGAAGTTACTTTTCTCGATTCAACCTGTTGATTTTTTTTCGGAGCATATTCAGCAGGGGAACCCATTTGAAAAGCTCCTAAATCGACTTCAATAAAAGCTGTTCGTTGGTCTTCCGGAGTATCTAACTTCACAAAAAGCAGGAATAGAAACAGCAGTACATGGAAACCAAAAGTAACCTGTAAGCCAAATCGTTCTTCTTTACTCCATTTTGTGAGCATATTATCGGGTAGCCCTCTCGGTAGCCATTACAATTTTGAGATTTAAAGCCTGAGCGATGTTCATTACTTGCACGGCATCGTCAACACGGGCGTCTTTATCGGCGCGTAAAACCAAGGTTCTGTTCGGATTTTTTTGATATTCATCCCGAATAGCTGATGCTAACATCCCTTGCGCAACCAAATTCCCTGAAACGTAGAATTGTTTGTCTTTTGTAACTGTAACCACTAACTGTTGACTCACTTTCGGGTCACCAGTTTCTGCTTTTGGTACGTTTACTTTTATTCCAAAATTGGAAACGAAAGAGGAGGTGAGTAAAAAGAAAATCAACAATAACAGAACGATGTCTGTTAATGAAGACTGAGAGAATATCGCCAGCGGTTTTCTACGGTCGCCATCGTCTCTGAAATTCATGGCTTAAGCTTTCTTTTTAGCAGGAGTACTTAATAATTCGATGAATTCTGCAGAGGCATTCTCTAATTCAAAGACCATTCGGTTTACACGAGCAAGCAAATAGTTATAAAAACCATATGCTATAATTCCGACACCTAAACCAAAAGCTGTTGTAATTAACGCTTCCCAAATACCACCGGCTAACACAGATGGGTTTACATTGCCTTCTAAGCCTTGAATTTGTTGGAAGGCTTCAATCATACCTGTAACTGTTCCAAGAAATCCCATCAAAGGAGCCACACCGGCTATTGTTGCCAACCAGTCTAATTTATTCTCAAGCAAATACACTTCTTTTTTACCTGATGTATGAATGGCATCTTCAATATCGGTTATCGATTTACCCAAACGACGAATACCTTTCAATAATATTCTTGAAACAGGCTTTTCTAACTGCTCTAAATAATCCATTGCCTGCTGCGGTGTACCGTTTGTGAGCATATCTTCAACAGAAGCTAAGACTTTATCTGAGTCCATTGCTGAGTTACTTAGAAACCTCCATCGTTCAGCAATCACATAAATAGTAATTACCAAGGTCGCTAAAATGGGGTACATCAAAAAACCGCCATCAACAAACATGGATAAAAAGTTCATTGTTTCCGGTTCTGTGGCAATCTCAGGTACCGAAAGGGTGTCTTGTAAAAGCAATAGAGCAAATGACATAGATAATTATTGTGTAATACGTTTAATAGTATAGTTTCCTGGAGTGTTTTTTCCGTTTGGTAACGATGAAACGGCATTTTTAGCATCCGGTATAGTTGCGAACTGACCCAACGCTACATAGAATAATCTTCTGGTTGATGTATCAAAGCCGTGTACGTAGGCACGGTATCCTTTTTTTGTCCAATCCGACACTTCGGCATGTGCACGAGACTCTACGCTTAAGGTATAGATTACAATTGCGTACGAACTTTTAATTTCAGGGTTGAAATCACCGTTTAATCCATATTCAATTGGTTTTTGTGCCTTATTCTCTTCAACGGTTTTCGTTGTTTCCGTCAGGTCTGCAACCACATCTGAAACAACTTCTTTTGGCTTTACTTCAGGTTCTGATTTTGGCTCCAGCTCTTGTTTTTCAACCTTAGTTACAACAGTTTTTTCAACTGTAGGTGCAGGTGCAGGCATTTCGTTTGCTGAACGAGTTAAAAACCAACTTACAAATGCAATTACTGCCAATGCAGCCGCGATACTAACAGGTAACTTCCAATTACTGGATTGCTGCTTATAATATCCTTTATTAACCGGAGCCTGTGGCTTTTTACTTACAACTTCTTTTGGAGGTTGAGTAATTTTTTCCGGCTCTACTTGTTCCGGTTTCAATGAATCTTTGTTAACCGCAGGTTCTTCCGATTTTTGCTCCGCTACTTTTTCTTCAACTTTTTCAGATTCAACAACTTTAGGAGCCGATTGAGTCACTTTTCCGATTACCAATTCAGTTTTATCTTCTTCTGTTTGGGTTGATATTTCAACCGTCTGAGCAGTCTCGTCATCACCTTTTTTATCACCTGATTTTCGTATTTCAATAGGCTGCATTCCGGCATATTTGTAATTAATTTCTACCGCAAATGCCGGGTCTGATTCAAACGAGAGCCGTCCTTTTTTTAATCGAAATACACCTAATCCATCAATGGCTAACGGACTGCCTTTACTTACAGAGGTAATCTCATTTATTACTTCATTGAACTGTTTTTCAACTTTTTCTATCGGTTCGTTCAAGTGTTTGGATAGTAGTTCTATGAACTGATTTTTATCAACGGTGCTCATTTTTTCTCCGGTGTAAACAGTACATAATCAATTGGCGGCATAAGTACAACTCGTCCGTCCGGCTCAGGTTTTTGATATTGTTTTATGTGGATTGATTTAAAAGAGCCTAAACCATCCAGTTCAATTGTTTTTTTGGCTTGAAGCTGTTCGCGTAACACACTAATCAAAGCCTGCTTAAACGCATCATTCATATCTTAAAACGTAAGGTTTAATCCGCCTGTTAAAAATAGTGGCCATTCCTGATAGTCTGACCAATAATTGTATTTTGCACCGGTTAAATTGCTTGCTTTTAGATAAACCGCCCAGTGCTTGTTAAATGCATATCTTGTTTTGGCATTGATTAACAAGATACTGCTTGAGGTATTTGTCCCTTCACGACCTGCTAAAAATAAGATTTCAGGCTGAACATACCATTGTTTTTGAATAAACCATAATACATCAGCTTTAGCACCAATTCGCTCCAAATATGGAATTTGGTTTCCGCCTTTTAATTGGTGATTTAATATCCACGCTTCTGCGTTAAAGCTTAGTTCCGGTGCATCGAAACGATAGGAATAACCGCCTTTTAATTTCACAATTTGTGCTTCGTTGTATGCAATATCATGTGAAAATAAAGCAGGGTTTCCCGCATCAACCACATAGTTGATGTAGCCAAAGTTCGTATATCGTTTTAAATCAAAACCCGCATAAATACTAGAGCGATTCATTAATTCAAGCTCATAATTAGCAAACATTACCCAGCCTCGATTATTCAATAATTGCTGCGAATAATTCATAAAGGGCGATGTTGCAACATAGCCAATTCTACCGGTATTCTGAACTTCACCATAAATTCCGGCACGTATTACAGAGCCGCTAATTCCGTAATAATCTATTGTAGCTGTCGGGAATACAAAAAAACGCGTTGCTTTTTCATCTTGTGAAAAATAGGGATCGATACCAAGTGTAACTTTTCGGTTTGTTCCCGCTCGGTATGCATATCTGCCATACACATGCGCAATTATATACTGTTCTGCATTGCCTAATCTTTGATAGGTTGAAAACACGCCATCAGCACCCAAGCCCATTCCAGAACGAGGTGTTTCTAGAGCCCAGAAATTCTCGAGTTTTGCTTTGATAATATGCTCCGGTTCAGCGCTGACTTTTGTACCTAGAGCTTGCTGCAAGCCAGAATATTCAACATTGGTTTGCCAATAATCCCAAGGATTATTCACCCGTTTTATTCCGGTACTAAATCCCCAATTTTTAATATCCTGATATTCTACTGTTGAAGATGATGTCGGTGCATAGTTTTTATTTATTCCGCCATTAATTTGAGTAGTCCAACTTAACCCACTATCCATTATTTCGGTATAGGCTAGGTGTCCGTTCCATTTCTGAAACTCTGACGGAACAGCAAAACCTAAATCAGGACTTGAGACATGCGAAAAGAACCCATTGAGTCTATAATTTCCCTGATCTAAAACTTGAAAACCCAGTTCTGCTTCTGGTACACTATGTAGTCCATATCCACCCAGTAACCATACATTCATTGGTTCAATTTTTTTTGATTTTGAGCGAATCGGTGATTTCGGAATTTCAAGAGGGCTAATCGGAATAGAGGCTACAACTTCGTCACTTGTTTCTAAGAAGGGCAAACGGTTGGGGTCTAATAGATATACTCGGGGACGTGGATCAAAACCTAAAATCGGTTGACGTTGCAAACCCGGGAATTTAATTCTATAGTCGCCTTTAATTTCAATATCCTGAGGGTTAATATCCGGTAATAAATCACTTCCCTGAGTCTCTGTGTTATTCTGGGCAACAACTGAAATAAAGAATTGGGATAAAAAGAAAATTAATAAAGAGACTTTGCGATGTTTCATGAATTATGTACGGTTGAGTACGAACTAATCGTATATCTTTTTTACCACGATTTCATCAACTACAGGTTTTACCGGAGCTGATTCATCCTCGCCTATAATAATAGTATTTCCTGAGGATGCGGAAAGATACGATGCATCGAGCACTCTTTGTATATGAATTCCTTCATCAAATGTTGGAGATACCGGAGTTTGATGAAAAATTGCAGAGCTTAAAATCTCTAGAAGCATGTAAAATGCTGCTGTTTGATAACTTCCGGGAATATTCGCTAACTGATAAGCAGGAGGTAAGGCAAGTCGTTCACGCTTTTCCGACCCGATTTCATAATAAATTAAATCGGTGTTATTGGTAAAGTGAAGCGAGCCTTTGTGTCCATGAAATATAAACTCGTCTTGTGTTTTACCTACATAAGAACGCGTAACATGAATTTGTGCTTTAACTCCCGAATGAAATCCTATTGCCAATTGGAAACTATCGTCAGCATCATTTTCTATTAATTGGCCATCTGTTGATTCTCTTTGAGGATGGCTTGTAAACGTTTTTGCTGAAACAGAGCGAATTCCGCCAGCAATTCGTAATAAATAATCAATATCGTGGCTACCTAAAATACCCAGT
This sequence comes from bacterium, assembly GCA_006226965.1. Taxonomy (GTDB): domain Bacteria; phylum Bacteroidota; class Rhodothermia; order Balneolales; family M1805; genus M1805. Next base: position 18,622 of record SBGQ01000098.1, read on the forward strand.
GCGCCACCTTTAAGCTTTCTTTGCATTTTCCATAAAGAAAGTGCATCGGTATTAAACATCTGGTTATCACGATAAATCCGCTCAATATGGGTTAATTTCCCAATTTTACCGTCGGCCAATAAACGCTGTGCATATTTTCTTGCCGGGTAATAGTTTACGTGATGATCAACTACGGCTAATAAATCTTGTTTTTTTGCTAGTTCGGCTAACTCTTCCGCTTCTTTGATGCTCATCATAAACGGTGCGGAACAAATAACATGTTTCCCGGCTAGCAATGCTTTTTTTGCAAACTCATAATGGGTATGCGGGGGAGTGGCAACACAAACTAATCGAATTTTTCTGTCGCTGAGGATTTCAGTTAAATTATTTGTGTGCTTCCTGAAACCTAAATCTTTTCGCGCCTGTTTTGCTTTGGACTCATCCCGGCTGAATATGGTATGTAAATCAAATAATGGATGAACGGCTATCGCTTTAGCATAAGTGCTAATTCCATATCCAGTTCCTAAAATTGCCGTTTCAATCATGAATAAATTGAGTTTTGTTCCACCCTATCAAAGGTATCACATTAATCTACTTATTTTGTTTCCGATTATCGGTCGCGTTTTCGAAGTATAAAAGAATTTAATCCAATCCCTATCGGTGCCGCAACCAAAATTAATAACAACATAGAACTATGTGTTACAAAGGCATAAGCGAGTCCAATAATTTCCGGCACATTGTATAAAACATATAAGGTTTGCTTTACAAACCAGTGATAGGTTCCAATTGCACCGGGAGATGGTAATGCTACTCCAATAGCCGATAATACCATTATTATCGCACTATCTGCAAAACCTATTCCATATTGAGCTCCCAAATCGAACATCGAAATCGGAATTAAAACCATTAACGTGTAACACAACCATAAAATGGCTGTTAGGATGATGAAATAAGGCCAGTTGTGAACTTTTCGAATATTGGTCAAACCTTTTATAAAAACATCTAATAATCCACTGATTTTTTGCGCCATTTTTCCAAAGAAATCTTCTCGGTTTGCAACAACTTTCAGGATTTTCATGCCAAGCCACATGAAAAATATTCCTGCAACAATTATCCCAACAATTAAACCGACCGATTCATAGCTACCCATTCCTAAAAGAATTTCAGCGTTTTCTTTTCCAAATAGGCTAATAATGGTATGCTCATCTGTTATCACATACACAAATAGAATAATAACCATCATCAAAAGCATCAGTGTATCGATAACACGTTCTAATACCACCGTTCCAATTAAAGTTAAAAGTGGAATTGAATCTTTTTTTGATACATACATACAACGTGAAACCTCACCCAATCTCGGAATGATATAATTCATCAGATACCCAAAAAATACCCCGGCGTTAAAAGTAGATCGGTGTGCTTTTGCTCGTTCTTCACCTAATAATAAAATCCAGCGTTCTGCACGAACCAGATAGGATAAAACTGAAACGAAAATAAAGCCGGGAATCCAGCCGTATGATATATTCTCAAATGATTTTAGGACTTCGTCAACATCTACGTTTTTAAATGCAAGCCATAAAAAAAGTGCACCAATCGGAATACTAACGGCGATTTTTTTCCAGTTTTCTTTCACTGTCGAAGGTCTACAATTTCAGCAGATTCAGGATAATCCACCATTTTCAGTTTGTTCGAATAGGAAACATAAGACGACTTTGTAAAAGCCGACTCATTCACATTCGATTGCTGATCCAATGCTGTAATTTTCATCGGAAAACCTTTGGTATCAACCAGCATAAGTATTTGTCTAAAAACGGCAAAATCATCCAAATTAATAAGCTCTATTTGCCAAACGTTCTTTTCTTTTTTTTCGTTGATTTTGTATTCGTTTTCAGTAGCGTTAATAAATCGGGAGGGGGCAAAATCATCGTCTTCTTTGTTGTATGGAGAGATGATTACCTGATTTTTTACTATCGAATACACGGTACTTACGGAATCAAATACGGCAATTATACGATCGTCCGACTCAACACGATACCCGTTTTTGTGAATCCATACTTTTCCGGTTGATTTCGAAGTATCGCCGGTAAACGTATCTATAAAGGTATGCACTAACTCTGCCTGTAGAGCTTTTCCGTTTTTCAACTCTTTTTTGATGAGTTCCAATCCTTTTGATTGCGCCCAACTTGCTCCTGAACTGGTAATCAACATTACCAGTAAAACAAACAGTTTACCTACGTTTTTGTGCATTAGTCTAAGCCTCTTAAAATTACGTCTAGTTCTTCATCAGATTGAACAAGAACATCTCTGGCTGTACTTCCTTGATACGGACCAACAATTCCGGCTGCGTATAGTTGGTCAATTAAACGTCCTGCTCTGTTATAGCCAAGTCGTAATTTTCTCTGTAGTAATGAAACCGAACCTTGTTGATGTAATACAACCACCTTGGCGGCATCATCAAACAAAGCATCGCGCTCACTTTTATCAAGAGAAGGTAAATCCTGTTCTTCTTCTGATTCAACTAACGGTAAATAGTATGGTGTTGTATAACCTACTTGTTCACCTACAAAATCTGTAATTCGTTCAACTTCTTCTGTCGATACAAATGCGTTTTGAACTCGAATCATCGGACCACCACCCGCATACAACATATCGCCTCTACCAACCAATTGGTCGGCGCCCATTGTATCAAGAATGGTTCTTGAGTCAATTTTTGAAGCTACCTGATAAGCAATTCTTGACGGGAAGTTTGCTTTAATGGTACCTGTAATGACATTCACTGACGGACGCTGTGTAGCAACTACCAAGTGAATACCAACCGCACGTGCTAACTGAGCAATTCGAGCAATGGGCTCTTCAATTTGTTTTCCGGCTGTCATCATCAAATCGGCTAACTCATCAATAATTACAACGATGTATGGAAGGTGTCTATGCCCTTCTTCTACATTTAGTTTGCCGTTTTTTACTTTGTCGTTATACGCTTTTAAATCGCGAACCATTGCCAATTTGAGCAAATCGTAACGATCATCCATTTCCTTACACACAGAAAGCAACGTCTCTAATACTTTTGATGTATCCGTGATAATCGGCTCTTCCATGTGCGGAAGCATCGCCAAATAATGACGCTCCAAATTTCTGTATAATGCTAATTCGATTTTTTTCGGGTCAACCAAAATGAACTTTAGATTGTCCGGATGGCATTTATAGAGCAAACAGGTAATTATGGTATTAATCCCAACAGATTTACCGGAACCTGTAGCACCGGCAACCAACAAGTGCGGACATTTTGCCAAATCAACCATAAAAATTTCGTTTTCAATGGTTTTACCAAAAGCAATCGGTAAGTCCATTTTCGATTCAACGAATTTCTTTGTGTTTATGACCTGCTTAATATAAACCGTTTCACGAGTCTGGTTTGGCACTTCGATACCAACGGCTGATTTCCCCGGAATGGGTGCAATAATTCGAATTCCAATTGCAGCCATGGCCATTTTTAAATCGTTGGCATAGCTTTCAATCTTAGAAATTTTCACATCCGGAGCAGGTGTAAGCTCATATAAGGTAACGGTCGGACCAACAATGGCATCAATAGCGATAATCTCTATTCCGTGTCTACCCAGTTTATCCAGAATGATGCGTTTGTTTTCGTTGATTTCATCCATATCAACTTCAACGCCTTCATTTGGCGGAGAATCGAGCAACTCAATAGTTGGAAACTTAAATTTGATGAGAGGTAATTGTCCGTTTAGTTCCGTCTGCATTTTTTTCAAATCAGACTTATTAGCCTGCTCTTCCTCTTCGCCTACATAAACATGAACTTCCGGCTCTGTGATATCTATATCTTCTGATTCTGTTTCTTCAACAATAGGTTCAGGCTTTTCAATAACAGCTCGTTTACCAACTACATCTTTAGGTTCAGCTTGTTTTGCAGCTTGGCGCTCTTTGTCTCTTTCGATAGAAGCACGAAGAACTTCTTCCATATTAGGCGCTTGTTCAACTTCTTCATCCTCTTCAATTTCTTTCGGCTCTTCCTGAACCACAACTGGCGGTGGAATAATTTTTTTAGGCGCTTGTATTACAACTTCCTCTTTCTTTTCCTCAAGTTGTTTTCTAGCCGCCTTTTCTTGGATTGAATCAACAACTTCGCCGGCTTTTTCCTGAGCACGCGCTTTGTAATTATGGATTTTTTCTTTGATTCGATCTATCGTAACCTGAATGTCTCTATCAATTAAGAACAAGAGCGAAATCACCAATAAAACAAAGAAGACAATTCCGCTTCCGATAGGAGATAAGAGATTGTAAAAAACAGTTGCAATAGCTTCCCCGGAAGAACCCGCCCATACAATCGTAGAAATATCTTTTACTTTTATGAACCAACCCGCTATAACGGCAAACAACACCATCATCAACAAGCTATAAACAGAACCCCAACTCAAATTGCGGATTTCTTTTGCCCTGAAAACGTACCATCCTGAAATAATCATCAAAACAGGAACAACTACTGAAGCATAACCGAAACCAAGAAATACAAAAAAATGCGCAATCCACGCTCCAATAGGTCCTAACCCGTTCTTGATTCTGAGAGCAGGGCCACTATCTGATGCAAAAATAGAATCAACCGTAACTTTTGAAAGCGGAGTATAATCATTCTCTGAATAGGTGAGAATACTCAAGGCAATCAAAATACCTAAGGACATCACCACAATGCCCAAAATTTCCATTTTTCTAGTTTGGCTGATATTTACACCAGCAGCTGAGCTAGAACTCTTATCGCTGGTTGTTACTTTTTTCCTAGCCATTTTCGTTAATCAGGGTTCCTTCTTTTAAAACAGGTAAAACATTGGTTACATTCAGTTTGGAACAATATAGGACATCTTCCTCAAAACCAAGAGATTTTAATCTCATAGCGTGGTTCGATCCGCTCACTACTGTTACAATATCGTTTTCATATTTCTCGCTTAAAACAAACGCTAGTTTTGCACCGTCACGACTGTCTTCCGGTAATTTTCCGTCTGTTAATTTTCTGATAATCAATCCGGCACACAAGGAATCCTCAAGGGATAATCTGCTTTTCCAGCCAGCACAGGCAAGTATAATTTCCCCTTGTGCTTCTTTCAATTCATTAACCACAGTGTCCATATTTAAAAAGCTTCCGATAATCACTTTTTTAGCATGCTGCGATTTTACGATAGCCTTTGTTCCGTTCGTTGTGTTGAATATCAGTGTTTTGCCTTTAATTACATCTTCATCGTATTCAAACGGTGAATTTCCGAGATGGTAACCATCAATTTTCTCCCCGTCTTTTTCTCCGCACAACAAATAACGGCTTGCGTCTAAATTTTGAGCGATGCGTCCCGCAGCAGACATATCTTCAACAGGAATAATTTCTTTCGCACCATTTTGTAAAGCAGTAATTATGGTTGATGATGCTCTGAGCACATCGATCACAACCACGGTTTTGCCTCTTAAATCTTCTTCTAAAAGAGATAAGGCAGAAGAGTACACATCAATTTTTTGAGTCATAGTTTTATTTCTTGATGAAAGGCGGTTTGCTTATCGTTGCTTTTACCAGTTTGTTTCTGATGGAGATATATACGTCGGAATGGTTCTGTAAGTATTCGGTTGATGCGTATCCCATACCGATTCCTTTTCCATTTGTAATAGACAAACCGCCGCTGGTAACTTCTCCGATTGGGCTTCCATTTATATCAGTAATCGGATAATGTGCTCTCGGCATAGCTTTTTCTTCATCTAAAATAAAGCCGATAAGTTTCTTTTTTAAGCCCGCTTCTTTTGCTGACGTAACTGCTTCTTGCCCAATAAAAAAGGATTTATCCAATTTTGTTAACCACCCTAAACCCGCTTCTAAGGGTAAGGTATCTTTTGAAATATCGTTTCCATATAAAGCGTAACCCATTTCCAGTCTGAGTGTATCGCGTGCGCCTAAACCCGCCGGTTTAATTCCTAAATCTGCGCCTTTTTCCATTAATACATCCCAAACTGCATTTGCGTCAATACCTTTTCCGCTGAAATACAATTCAAACCCTTTTTCACCGGTGTAACCTGTTTCCGAAATAATTACGTTGTTCATTCCGGCAAAATCACCGACTGCAAATTTATAATAACCGATAGAAGAGACATCAACCGATGTTAAGCGTTGAACCAATTCCGGCGCTTTTGGTCCCTGAACGGCTAATAAACAAGTTGTATCAGATATGTTTTCTAATTTCATTGCACCTTCAACGTGAGCTTTCATCCACTCTAGGTCTTTTTCAATATTTGATGCATTAATTACTAACATGTATTCATGTTCTGATAACATGTAAACGAGTAAATCATCAACAATTCCACCATTTTCATAGCACATTGCAGAATATTGAGCTTTTCCTGGTGTCAATTTCGAAGCGTCATTAATGGTAATCTTTTGAATGAACGCTAACGCATCCGCACCGGTAACCATTACTTCACCCATATGAGAAACATCAAACAAACCGACTGCTTCGCGAACGGCATTATGCTCTGCTTTAATACCTTCGTATTGAACGGGCATTTCAAATCCGCCGAAGTCAATGAGCTTTGCTCCTGATTTTACATGTGCCTCATAAAATGGTGTTCTTTTTAACATATTCTTCTTTGATTAATGTGGTTTACTAAACAGCTTTTTTCTACAGTTATTTCACCCTGATTTCGGCGCTAAATATACAAACCCCACTTGTTAAATTAGAATTAAATAGGCTTAAACAAACTTTTAATAAGCGTTAATCTCATACTTTTTTATCCGCATTTGGTCGATTGTATTTGTACCTTTGCCTTCAATATTTATTGATTTAAGATTTAATGATATGTCTATAACAAAAGACCAGGTTCTTTTTGCTCTGTCCAATGTAATCGACCCTGATTTACATAAGGATATTGTTACTTTAAACATGGTTGATGATATCGTAATTGATAATAAAAATGTCTCTTTTACGGTTAATTTAACTACACCTGCATGCCCGATGAAAGATCAAATTCAACGTGCATGTGAAAATGCCATTCATCATTTAGTTGATAAAACTGCTACTGTTCACGCTACGATGTCAAGTAAAGTAACAGCAACTCAAAATGTTGGCGTTACCAATCCGAACGAATTACTTAAAGACGTTAAAAACATTATAGCCGTTGCTTCCGGAAAGGGTGGTGTGGGAAAATCTACCGTTGCGGTTAACTTGGCTGTTTCTTTAGCGAAAGCCGGCGCAAAAGTCGGCTTAGTTGATACTGATGTGTACGGACCAAGTATCCCAACCATGTTCGATATCAATCAAAAACCAAACATCACTACTCAAAAGAAATTAGTTCCGCTCGAAAAATACGGTGTTAAACTACTTTCAATGGGATTTTTAGTGGATGAAAACGAAGCCGTTGTATGGCGTGGACCTATGGCTTCTAGTGCCGTTCGTCAGTTTTTAACCGAGGTACTTTGGGGTGAGTTAGATTACCTCGTTATGGATATGCCTCCCGGCACGGGCGATATTCAGTTAACCATCGTTCAGACGGTTCCTTTGACAGGAGCAGTTATTGTTTCAACTCCGCAAACCGTTGCTTTGGACGATGCGAAAAAAGGTATTGCCATGTTCAAGAAAGTAAATGTTCCTGTTTTAGGCGTGGTTGAAAACATGGCTTATTTCACACCTCCAGATATGCCGGATAAGAAATATTACATTTTTGGACAAGATGGAGCTAAAAACTTAGCAGAACAATGGGCTGTGCCGTTTATTGGTGAGGTTCCGCTTGAACAAACCATCAGGGAAGGCGGGGACGAGGGTAAACCTGTAAGTATTGATAAACCCGATTCTTTATCCGCCCAAGCTTTTGATGAAATTGCTCAACGTGTTGCTCAGCAAATCTCTATTCGAAATGCCGATGCACCGCCAACGGAAAAAGTTGAAATTCTTTTTAAGCCGTAAAACGAAAAAGGGGTCAAATGACCCCTTTTTTTATTGAAACAAGTTTTTGTCTTTAATACGAGCTGCTTTACCGCGTAATTCACGCAAGTAGAACAATTTCGCACGACGCACTTTACCTTTTTTCTTCACTTCAATTTGTGCAATGAATGGAGAAGAGAATGGGAAAATACGCTCAACACCTACGTTGTTCGAAATTTTGCGAACGGTGAAAGTACGATTTGCACCAGATCCGCGAATTCCAATTACAACACCTTGGTATTGCTGAATACGCTCTTTTTCACCTTCGCGAACGCGGTAGTGAATGTTGATTGTATCACCAGGCTCAAACACAGGTAAATCTGTTCTGAGTTGTGTTTGTTCAACTAAATCTAATTTATTCATGGCTTTATTCTTTGCCTTTAGAATGATTAATTATCTGAATTTTTTTGAATTAAATCGGGTCGAAGGTTTTTAGTTCTATCCAGCGATTGTTTGCTTTTCCATTCTTCTACAAGTTTGTGATTCCCTCCCAATAATTCTTCCGGTACGTTTAAACCTCGGAATTCGGCAGGTCGGGTATAAACAGGAGCACCTAACAATCCATTTTGAAATGAATCTTCTAAAGCACTTTCCGCATCACCCAAAACGCCGGGGATAAGGCGTATCAGCGAGTCAATCATAACCAAAGCAGGTAATTCACCGCCCGACAGTACGAAGTCGCCAATACTATATTCATCAGTTATTAACTGATCTCTAACTCGTTGATCAACACCCTTATAATGTCCACACAGTACGATGATGTTCTCGGAGAGGGAAAGTCGGTTCGCCTCTGTTTGATTAAAGGCCTTTCCATCCGGGGCGGTATATATAATATGATCGTATTTGCGTTGCCTGAGCAAATGCTCGATGCAGTCGAAAATCGGTTGGGGACTTAAAACCATGCCAGCCCCACCACCGTAAGGGTAATCATCGATTTTGCGATGCTTATCCTTAGTGAAGTCTCTTAAATCGTGAATATGCACTTCAACTAAACCTGCATTTCTAGCCCTTTTAATGATTGAATACTCAATCGGACTTTCCAGCAATTTCGGTACAGCTGAAATTAAATCTAATCTCATCTCAGATTTCCTTTAAATCGTCTAGATTATTCACGGTAAGTTGCTCATTTTCAAAATCAATTTCGGTCACGTAGGCTTCTACAGCCGGTACGAGTATTACCGAATCGTTGGTTTGAATTTCAAGCAGCTCATGAGCGGGGTTATCCATAACATCAATTACCTTGCCCACACGGACACCTTGCTCATTTACGACTTCCCATTCGATGCACTCATGGTAAGAAAACTCGAATTGCTCCAAATTCTCATACTCATAAGCCGGAATCATTACTTCTTTGTTTCGAAGCTGTTCGGCGTGCGATCTTTCGGTTAGATGTACAAACTTTACAAAGAACGAATAGCGATTATTTTTTTCAACAACGTAGGAGTTTTCGACTCTGTAAGGCTCAACATCGCCACGTTTATTCGCTATATAGAACAATTTGATGGTTTCAAGTTCGGATGGATTGGCCACATCGGGCTCTACAATGATTTCACCTTTAAGACCGTGTGCTTTAATTACACTACCAATCGTTACGAAATCTGAACTCATCAAAAAACCGGATATTACCCGTTTTGCTCTTCAGTTGACTCTTCAGCAGCTGGAGTTTCTTCCTGAGCTGGAGCCTCTTCAACAGTTTCTTCAGCGGCAGCGGCTGCTTCAGCAGCTACTTTTGCTTCTTCTTCAGCTTTTTTTGCAGCGGCAGCAGCTTCAACTTGAGCTTTTTTAACTTGCTCTTCTTCTGCTTTTAAGGCTTCACGCATTTTTTCTGCTTTTGAAGCTTTACCTGCTACAGGTTTGCCAGATTTCCAATCAGCAATTGCCTGATCGATTTCCTCTGCTGATTTACCCCAACGAATTAAGTGTTGGCGATAAAAAATTCCTTCAGCTTTTAACAATCCGCGTACGGATTCTGATGGCTGTGCACCATTTGCTAACCAGTATAACACTCTTTCGGTGTTTAGGTTAACCATTTTTGGAGTTGCTACGGGATTATAACGGCCTAAATCTTCAATGATTCCGCCGTCACGTTTTTTACGTATATCCGCTGCAACGATATGATAGTATGGTCTTTTTTTGCGACCATGACGTTGTAAACGAATTCTAACCAAGGGTTTTCTCCTGCTTTGGTTTTGTTATGATTAGTTATTATTACCTTTTAAATAAAGGCATGTTTTTGAGTCCCTGAGCAGCTCTTCCCATCTTAGAAAACTTCGACATGGTTTTCATCATTTTCTTCATCTGTTCGAACTGTTTCAACAACTCATTTATTTCACGAACACTGGTTCCGGAGCCGTCAGCAATGCGGCGTTTGCGCGAACCATTAATAACTTCCGGATTTTGGCGTTCGTGTGGGGTCATTGAACTAATAATCGCTTCAATTGGTTTGAAAGCATTATCATCAACGTCCACATCCTTTAGAGCTTTCCCCATACCGGGAACCATTCCCAATAAATCAGTAAGGGAGCCCATTTTCTTTATTTGTTGAAGTTGCTCAAAGAAATCCTCCAAATTGAATGAATTCGTGTGGATTTTCTTTTCCAATTTGCGAGCTTCTTTCTCGTCAAATTGTTGTTGAGCTTTTTCAACTAAAGAAACAACATCACCCATCCCCAAAATACGCTGAGCCATACGGTCAGGGTAGAATGGACTAAGAGCATCCAGTTTTTCACCGGTACTCATAAACTTGATAGGCTTTTGCACAACTGTTTTGATGGAAAGTGCAGCACCACCACGAGTATCACCGTCTAATTTGGTAAGTACTACTCCATCAAAATTAATTCTTGAATTAAATTCTCTTGCCGTGTTTACAGCATCTTGCCCCGTCATCGAATCAACAACAAACAAGGTTTCTGACGGTTTTACTAAATCTTTAATAGTTGCCACTTCGTTCATCATTTCTTCATCAACATGAAGACGACCGGCAGTATCTATAATCAAAACATCACATGCGGCTTTTCTCGCAGCTTCAACAGCTTCTTTTGCTACGCGAACAGCATCTTTTTCTGCAATTGCATATACAGGAACACCGATTTGACCCGCCAATGTTTTTAGCTGCTCAACAGCAGCCGGACGATAAACGTCAGCCGCAGCAACCATCGGAGTTTTATTTTGCTCTTTTAAATATTTAGCAAGCTTTCCTGTGAAGGTTGTTTTACCGGAACCTTGAAGTCCGGCAATTAAAATCACGCTTAAGTTGTTTTGTTGAAATCTGATATCCGATTTCTCTCCACCAAGAACCTGAACCAATTCATCATAAACAATCTTGGTAAACATTTGGCCAGGCTGAACGCTGGTTAAAACGCCGCCGCCAATAGCATCATCTTTTACCTTGTTTGTAAAATCACGAGCAACCTCATAGTTTACGTCGGCATCTAAAAGCGCACGACGAATCTCGCGTACAGTTTCAGCTATATTGACATCGGTAATACTTCCTTTACCGGACAATCCCTGAAAAACGGATGATAACTTATCGGATAAATCTTCGAACATGTTTCTAAATGAGCTTAAGCCTTTTTATTAGAGCTTAGTAAAATACAGGTTTATTTGCATATTTTCAATTTACTTAAGAAGTTATCCACAGTTTTTCCACGAACTTATTATTATCAAACTATTAATCAGAATCTCATGAACACCATTAGATCACTATTAATTGTAATTTGCACCATATTTGTAATGATACAGTGTTCACAACACTATCAAGAATACATTATTGAAAACAAACGAAACCAAACAAATAACAGCACAACAGATTATTACAACAACGGTAATAACGTCATTGTATCTATCGTTGACGACCAAATTGTTGCTCTAAAAGGTGAAGTCGTTGAAAATAAAATTTTGCTCAATTTTTTTATAGAAAATAGAAGTAACGAATCATTTACAATTTCACCTACTGAGATATACATTAAAGGATTTTCTATTAGTAAAACGAAAAAGTTAATTAAACGTTCTAATGATAAGGGTTCTGTATATGAGGAACGTGTTATTGTAGATACACTTATCACACCAATACAACGATTACGTCCCAATGAGTTAATTAGTAACGTGATTAGTCGGGCTGTTTGGGAGCAATTGATGATTGGTTTTTCTGATGCAGTTCAAAAATATAATGTTAGCTCACAACCTACTAGTTATGGCTATATCTCAACAGAAAACAAAGTCTATTCTTTCGAAACAAACTCTAATTATCTAAAGCAAAGAGAGATAAATGAAATATCTGATAACACAACTAGGCGTCTCGAAGATTCTAATAAAAGGAGTGCACAACAAATATCGTCTATGAAAAGTAGTTTCTTATTAAAACACACATTGAAGAAAATGGATTATGTGAACGGTGCCGTTTACTTCAATTATGCTCCGTCGGATTACTATCATTTGACATTCAATATCAATGATGTAACGCATGATTTTTACTTTACTCTTGCTCAGAAATATGAATAACTTTTCGCTGATTGCGCTTTATTCTCACTATTTGATTAACTTTCGCTCCATTCAATCTAATAAACCAATCCATTTTTTATGAATCATTCAACGGGATTTGGCCTTTTAAAAGGAAAAAAAGGTATCATATTTGGGGCTCTTGACGATAGAAGTATTGCCTGGAGAACAGCCTTAGCCTGCCATCGAGAAGGTGCTGAATTTATTCTTACAAACGCTCCTGTTGCTCTTCGCCTTGGTCAACTTAATGCTTTAAGCGAAGCTACCGGCGCAGAAATTATTCCTTGTGATGTTACATCCGACGATGAAGTACAAGCTCTTATGCAAGCCGCAAAAGACAAATTCGGTAAAATCGATTTCATTTTGCATGCAGTAGGTATGTCGCCTAACATCAGAAAGAATAAAGACTACAAAGATCTTAACTACCAGTGGATGCAGCAAACACTCGATATTTCTGCAATATCCTTACACCGCGTGTTACACTTTGCTACTGAAGGTGTAAATGTTTTAAATGATGGCGGTAGTGTTGTAACCTTATCCTACATTGGTGCACAACGTGTTTTCAGCAAATACAGCGATATGAATGATGCAAAAGCATTATTAGAAAGCATCGCAAGAAACTGGGGTTCACGTGTTGGACATCGCGGAATTCGTGTTAACTCTGTTTCTCAAGGGCCGACATTAACCTCTGCGGGTTCAGGAATTAAAGGTTTCGACGGTATGTATGCTTATGCTGAGAAACTTTCTGCTTTAGGAAACCCATCAGCGGATGACTGTGCAGATTATTGTGTTACCTTATTCTCTGATTTAACACGTAAAGTGACCATGCAGAATTTATTCCATGATGGTGGTTTTTCTGCTTCTGGAATGACTCAGGAAATGATTGATTTATTCATCAAAATCTACGAAAACGATTAATCGTTCTTCCTGCACAAATCTTTATATGCTGAGTTAGAATTAACTCAGCATTTTTTTTGCCATTTATTCTGAACTACGAGATATTGCAATAAATTTTGTTATGGCTATCGGAAAAAAAGATGAAATTGTACTTGGTCTCGACCCTGGTTCCCGAACCACCGGTTACGCTATTGTTTCTTTTTCCGGAAATACCAGAACCGTATTGGCTTGCGATGTTCTACGACTCGAAAAATTTGAAGAACATCAGGATCGCTTAAAAGAGTTGTTTCTTCAAATTCAGCAGTTAATACACGTTTATAAACCAACTACTGCAGCTGTTGAAACTCCCGTTTACGGAAAAGACCCCTTGGCCATGTTGAAGTTGGGAAGAGCACAAGCCGCATGTATGTTAGCTCCGAAATTAGAAGGCTTACAGATTGCCGAGTATTATCCTAAAGCCGTAAAAAAAGCGATAACCGGAAATGGAAATGCCAGTAAACAACAAGTGGCAACTATGTTAGAGCACATGACAGGGCTCGATTTTAATTCGCTAAAAATGGATGCGACAGATGCTCTTAGTGTTGCCATAGCCCATTATATCAGCATAAGTAAACCACAACTTATTTCTGTTCCCAAAAAGAAATCACACCAAAACCGAGCGGTTTCTTCTTGGGAAGACTTCGTTAAACAAAACCCTGACCGAATTAAATAATCCATTATGATTGCATCACTTACCGGAATTCTTCAAAAAAAATTACCTACTTACGTTATTGTGAATTGTGCCGGTGTAGGTTATGGCGTTACTGTTACTGCAACAACATCATCATCGCTTCCTGAAATCGGGAAACAAGCCTTTTTACACATTTATCACCACATTACAGAAATCGGTCAGTCTTTGTTTGGCTTTGCTGATGAAGCCGAAAAAGAAACGTTTGAACTATTGATTACCGTTAAAGGCATTGGGCCAAAAATGGGTATTACGATTTTATCAGGAATGTCGGGCGACCAAATTCGAGAAACAATCGCACGAGCCGATAGCGGTTTATTATCCAAAATTCCGGGAATTGGTAAAAAAACAGCTGAACGAATCATTCTTGAATTAAAAGATAAAGTCGGTTCAATTTCTGCGTCGTCAGGAGTTTCTACTTCTGGAAATGGAAATCCGATTGGTGAAGATGCAATAGCTGCTTTAGTTTCCTTGGGTTACAAATCCTTGGATGCCGGGAAAGCCGTTCAACATTTATTAAAAACCGAGCGTACATTCAAAAATGCTTCCGACTTAGTTCGAGAAGCGCTTAAAATGATGAATGCCTAGTTTTCTCGGTAACAATTTCTTAATTATCACTTAACATCGAAAAATGCTTAGTTTAATCATCATTTCAGACTAAGCCCAACGCTCGTGCAGAATAAAAAAACCATTCTTGTTGTTGATGATGAGAGCGACCTTTTAGACCTCATTGAATACAATCTAAAAAAAGAAGGCTATGATGTTTTAAAGGCCGAAGATGGTCTTGACGGCATTCGAATGGCTAAAAAGTACAAACCCGATTTGGTTCTATTGGACATTATGATGCCCAAAATGGACGGCCTGGAAACGTGTGAACAAATTCGCGCCGATGATGAAATTAAACACACTCCTATCATCTTTTTAACTGCAAAAAGTGACGAAAAAACCGAAATTCAAGGTTTAAATCTGGGTGCTGATGATTATCTCACCAAACCTATTTCTACATCTAAGCTAGTTTCCAGAATTACCGCTGTTCTAAGACGTTTGGAAAATAATCCCGCTGAATCAGGGTCTTCTACTGAGATTGAAACCAACGAAAATCTTGTAAAAGTGCATGATTTAACTATTGATAAAGAGCGTTACATCGTATTTAAGCAAGAAACCGAGCTTCAACTTCCGAAAAAAGAATTTGAATTATTATTCTATCTCGCCAACAGAAAAGGAAAAGTGCTCGATCGTCAAACACTGCTAAACGAGGTTTGGGGAAATAATATTTATGTGATTG
Source organism: bacterium (assembly GCA_006226965.1). GTDB lineage: Bacteria > Bacteroidota > Rhodothermia > Balneolales > M1805 > M1805. The sequence goes on from SBGQ01000098.1 coordinate 33,968, forward strand.
ATAGAACCATTGATGTTCACATTCGAAAAATTCGTGAAAAGCTGGGAGATGATTATATTGAAACGGTAAAAGGCGTAGGTTATCGTTTTAAAGAATAATTGTGAATCAACTTTTCTTCCGCACATCTCTTCGTATTTCCGGGTTGATATCGTTTATCATATTCCCGCTCTTGTTTTCATTTTTTAGTTTTCAATACAACTACGAAAAGGGTCTGCTTTTCGCTAGTGCGTTTACTCTATTAAACGGTTTATTGATTTACGGGATTTCGGGTTTTATTATCCGCAGCAGATTGAATCGGGTCAGCGATGATCTTCAGCGAATCAGACAAAAAAAATTCGAGGAGCTCGAAACGGATTATGAAATTGATCGCGATGAACTTGATTTATTGGTTCAACAAATGAACCTCACCTCTGAGCACATCGAAAAAGAATTAAAGCGCTTAAAAAAGATTGAAAACTACCGCAAAGAGTTCATTGGCGATGTTTCTCACGAATTAAAAACACCCATTTTTGCGATTCAAGGTTTTATTGAAACGTTATTAGACGGTGCTATTGAAGACGAAACCGTAAACAAGGAGTTTTTGAAGAAAGCTCTCCGCAATGTGAATCGTTTAATCTATCTCACAAACGATTTAATGGAAATCTCAAAGTTGGAAGCCGGCGAGCTTAAAATCAATTTTGATGAGTTTAACCTAGCAACAACCGTTTATGAAGTGGTTGAAAGTTTACACTTTAAAGCCGAGCAAGAAAAAGTGCTGCTTTCTATGGATGAAGTAAGTGATTCTATTCGAATTGTTGCCGACCGTAATCACTTCAAACAAATTATGATTAATCTGGTTGAAAACGCCATCAAATACAACAAACCGGGCGGTGAAGTTCATATTGGTGCAAAACCGTATCCTCAACTACCGGAGAAAACCCTTATTTACATTCGGGATACCGGTTTAGGCATCGATAAAAAGTTTATTAAACGCGTAACTGAACGATTTTTCCGTGTTGATAAATCCAGATCGAGGGAAAAAGGCGGCACCGGTTTAGGCTTAGCTATTGTAAAACATACCATTGAGGCTCACGGAGAATCTTTGTTTATTGAAAGCACCCCGAATGTTGGTTCTACCTTTAGTTTCACGATGAAAAACGCTCAATCGTTTCATCATTGATAATTTTGGTATTTTTGTGGTCTTTAATATTGACCAATTGATTTTTTAATGAAACAATATGCTGTTATTATGGCCGGCGGAGTGGGAACTCGATTCTGGCCCCAAAGTAGAGAGGCTTTTCCAAAACAATTTCTGACTCTGTTTGGCAACCGTTCTTTAATACAACAAACGGTTGATAGAATTTCTAAACGTGTTCCTTTAGAAAACATTCTCATTATCACCAATCAAAAATACATTGGGCTTGTTAATCAGCAATTACCTGAAATTCCACTCGAAAATATTTTGGGTGAACCTATCGCAAAAAACACAGCTCCTTGTGTTGCTCTAGCGGCTGAGGTTATTCATCAGCGTGATGGAAATGCTGTTATGGCCGTTTTACCGGCTGACCATATCATTTTTGATGAAAACACTTTTCTTAACATTATGGATAGTGCCTTTTTAAAAGCACAAGAACAAGACGCCATTGTTACGGTTGGCATTCAACCATCTCATCCTGAAACCGGTTACGGTTATATCCATTTTAACGGGAATTCAAAATCCACTTACGGTAAACATGATGTGCATGCCGTTCATGGCTTTAAAGAAAAACCGGATTTGGAAAAAGCAAAATACTTCTTAGAAACCGGAGAATATTTATGGAACAGCGGCATGTTTATATGGTCTGTTCCAACTATTCGTACAGCTTATCAAACCTATTTACCGGATATGTTTTCTCTCGCTGAAACCAGCTTTGCTGGCTCAAATGGTACGGTTACTGTACAGCAGTTGACGTCTTTTTTTAATTCCTGTGCTTCAATTTCTGTTGATTACGGAATCATGGAAAAAGCTAAGGATGTTTTTGTTGTTCCCGGTTCTTTTGGTTGGAATGATGTCGGGAGTTGGTCGGCTGTATATGACTTGCAAGACAAGGACGAAAACGGAAATGTGAAAGCTGCAGATATTCACAGTTTAGTGAACACAAAAAACAGTTACGTCTCTTCTAAAAGCGGAAAGATTATTGCCCTTGTTGGCGTTAATAATCTTGCGGTTATCGAAACCGACGATGCCATTTTAGTTTGTAATCTTGATGCCTCACAAGATGTGAAGAAAGTAGTTGAATCGCTTAAAGACGATAAAGCGAAGTTCAAATAGATAAAATGAAAAAGCCCGGTAAACCCGGGCTTTTTCATTTTATGCAATTACTTCTTCGCCAATGCCAACTTTTTTACAAAGTTCAGAAAGCTTGTCCTTTTCATCGCAGCTTAACACATTAAGCTCTTTTACAATCTGATCTACATGTTTCGGGAAAATTTCTTCAATAAGCGCCTTTCCCTCAGCACTCAAATGCACATGAATAAATCGGCGGTCATTTTCATCTCGAACTCGCTGTACAAGACCGCGCTTTTCAAGATTATCAATAACCATAGTCATGTTTCCGCCGGTTTTTAGAAGCTTTTTTCCGATATCACACTGGCTCATCGGCCCAATATGGTACAAAGACTCCAATACACCGAATTGTGATACCGTTAATCCGTTTGATACGATGTACGTATTAATTCTGTTTGATACAGAGTCGGCAGCTCTTACTAATTTGATAAACAAATTTAAGGCTCTAACTTGTTCAGTGGTTCCTTGAAATTTTGTTCCCATACGTTCCTTTTTCTATAAATACTTTAACATTAAAATATCTAATTTTTACTTGAATATCAAGCATTAAAAAACAACCACTTATAAATCGTAACTTATTATGACAGCAGCGTGGTCAGATAAAATCGGTTCTCCGTCAATTCTGGCGTGACTTGCTTTTTTAGCCAAATTAGGCGTAGAAATTTGATAATCAATTCTCCAACCTTTGTTGTTTTTTCGTGCGCCTGCTCTAAAACTCCACCAGCTGTAAACATCTTTTACACCTTCGTTTTGTTCGCGAAACACATCATTAAAGCCTGATTCTAAAAACTTGGTAAACCACGCTCGTTCTTCAGGTAAAAATCCAGATGAGTTTTTATTTGAAACCGGGTTATGAATATCAATTTCTTTGTGAGCAATGTTGTAATCCCCACATATAACCATGTCTTTGCTTGTTTTCGATTTAAAATCGTGTAGATAATCGTAAATCGCATCTAAAAACTGATATTTCACGTTTTGACGCTCATCACCTGTTGTTCCGCTGGGAAAGTACATCGAGAACACAAAAAACGTATCAAATTCTGCAATTAAGACTCTCCCTTCAGAATCAATCCAATCTATGCCGCATCCTACTTGTACTGATAACGGTTCTGTTTTACTCAAAATTCCTACGCCACTATATCCTTTTTTTTCTGCGGAATGATAGTATTGATGATAGGGCAACCCTTTTATTTCGTCCGGAACCTGATCTTCAAGTGCTTTCAATTCTTGAAAACAAATGATATCAGCATTTAATTGGGTTAAATAGGTATCTAAACCTTTTGTCGTTGCAGAACGAATTCCATTTACATTAAGTGTTACTATTTGCATCTTGCTTTTTTTAATAAAAATGATACTTTTGTCGTGAAATCAACCACATTTAAATTATGCATTTAAAACGTTCATATCATAAAGGTTCTGTCATAATAAAACAGGGCGAATACGGTGACGAAGCTTTTCAATTAATTTCGGGTTCTGTGGAGGTAAGTTATACATCTCCGGAGGGAAGTAAAACTATTTTAGCCGTTTTAAGACCACCGCATATGTTTGGTGAAATGGCCATTATTGATGAAAAACCACGCTCAGCAACAGTAATTGCCTTAACTCCTGTTGAAGTATTAGTTACTCAAAAATCGGCATTTATTAAGCATATAGCTGCCGAAGAAGATAGTATGATTGTCCCCATTTTGCGAACCATGTTTGAGCGCTTAAGAACAACCAATCAGATTATTTCAACACTTTCTACGGATATGGCTGTTGTTGCATCGGCTGAGGGCGGTCACGAGTTCGGAAGCCCGGCAACGTTGAGTATTAAACCAACTACAGAAGCAGCTACAACTGCACTAGGTTCTAAAAAATACGATGTCAGCTATTTCCCGTTTCGCGTTGGCAGAAAAGACGATATGGACATGTTGGGTATTAATGATTTGATTTTAAATGATATCCAACCCTATCAGGTATCACCGCATCATTTATTGATATCCATGAGAAACAATTCAATTGAATTAAGTGACCGCGGTTCTCGATTTGGTAGTCTTGTAAATGGTGTTCGCATTGGCTTAACTAACCGATCAAAAGTAGTTGAATTAAAACGTGGTGATAATGAGGTCATTATCGGAGATGTGTATTCAAAGCTTCGATTTAACTTTCAAGTTGGATAAAACAAAAAAGGCTTTCACAAAATGAAAGCCTTTTCTTTTTAGCCGATTAACTTAATAAATTTTCGTTTCCCAACCTTTAGAACGAGTTCATCACCCGTATGTATTGAAAACATAAAATTCGTATCGGTAATGGTTTCGCCATTCAAACTCACTCCACCTTGCTGAACTAAGCGTCTTGCTTCGCCGTTACTTGGAGCAAATCCAATATCTTTTATCAATGGAATAAGTTGATACTCTTCTCCGACATTGAGCTTATGCTCAGGCATATCATCAGGAATACCTTTATTGATAATCGTTTTTTCAAAATGTTCACGTGCTGCATTTGCGGCTTCTTCACCGTGATACATTTTCGTAATCGTAAAAGCTAAATCATGTTTGGCATTACGAGGATCTTGCTTTGCTTTTTCAGCAAGTTTTGGCAATTCCTCTGTTGCAACATCTGTTAATAACTCGAAATACGTGTAAATCAAATCGTCTGGAATCGACAACGATTTGCCGTACATATCATTGGGATTCTCATCAATACCTATGTAATTATCATACGATTTCGACATTTTTTGTGTGCCGTCTGTACCTACTAACAACGGCATCATCAAACAAATTTGAGGCGCCTGACCAACATCTTTTTGTAACTGACGACCAACAAGTAAATTGAATTTCTGATCAGTACCGCCTAATTCAACATCAGATTTTAGATGAACGGAATCTTGTCCCTGTGCAAGTGGATATAAGAATTCGTGAAGTGAGATGGGTTCGTTATTGGTATAACGCTTGCTAAAGTCATCACGCTCAAGCATACGTGCAACAGTCATATGTCCTGCAAGTTTTATAACATCAGCAAACCCCATCGTTCCAAGCCATTCAGAGTTATATACAATCTCTGTTTTTTCAGCATCTAATATTTTTGATGCTTGCTTGAAATAGGATTCCCCGTTTTTCTTGATTTCTTCGGGTGTTAAAGCCGGACGAGTTTTATTTTGTCCTGTTGGATCACCGATTAAAGTTGTGAAATCACCAATAATTAATATCGCATGGTGCCCTAAGTCTTGAAATTGGCGCAATTTCCGCAAAATTACGGAATGCCCTAGGTGTAAATCGGGACGTGTTGGATCGCAGCCTAGCTTAATTCGTAAGGGTTTGCCCGATTGTCTTGATTTTTCAAGTTTGGATTTTAACTCTTCTTCGGGAATAATTTCAACTGTACCTCTTCTAATTACAGCTAATTGTTCCTCAACAGGTAGAAATGTTGAACTCATGCTTATTTAAAAACTAAACTGATTTAATGGGTTATTTTCGTCTATTGTTTTTTTGATAGTATCTGAGAATGATTCAGCTCCCGGATAGATTTTTGCAATCATATTATATGCAGTAGGGGCAACTTGAAGCATAACACCATATGACATTGATGCTTTTCTGGAATCTTCGTTTGGGATATTAAAACCAGACAACATTATCAATACGGCACTTACAAGTATTGATGCTTTTAATGCACCAAATGCTAATCCTAAAAGTTTATTTATAGCCGATAGATTAGCTGCAGATAGAACCTTGCCAATTAGCCATGTAATTAAATTTGTTGCAATTAAAACAACTACAAACAACAAAATCCCCCAAATAAATGGATTAAAATCCTGCTGTAAATTAAAGGTTGTTTTAGCTAATTGAACGGTTTCATCTAGATAATTAATCGTTAAAAAAACGGCTAAGACCATTCCTACAATACTTAGTACTTCTTTAACTATGCCGGATTGAAATCCTTTATAAGCAAAGTATGCAATAGGTACTAATACGATAATATCCAGGGTTTCCATTAGCCGAGCTTTGCTTTTACAACTTTGTTTACTAAGCCACCGTCAGCCTTGCCTTTTACTTTCGGCATAAGCATTCCCATTACTTTTCCCATATCGGATGGAGCTTTTGCACCTGTAGCTGCAATAACCTCGTCAACTATTACTTCAATTTCTTCTTCTGAAAGTTGTTTTGGTAGATAATCTTCAATTATTCCCAACTCATATTTTTCTTTATCAGCCAAATCCATTCTGTTAGCCGCTTCAAACTGAGTAATTGAATCTTTTCTTTGTTTCGCTTCTTTGGTTAATACATCTAAAATATCTGCATCAGTTAATGTAGCAGTACCGCCTTGGCGTATGCTAATCTCTTTCTTTAAAATGGATGCTTTTATTGCTCTTAAAACAATGGTTTTGTCTTGATCTTTTGAAAGCATTGCCGCTTTCATGTCATCTAATACTTTTTGATAAAGGCTCATAATCTCTTTGGTTTAATTGTTCTAATCTACAAATAAAAAAAGGCTAAGCAAGGGACTGCTTAGCCTGAAAAACCGTTCTTCTAAAACAAAAAGGGGTTACTTATTTTTAGCTAAAAAGTCCTGAACGTTGTTTACATCAACGATAGACTCGCTATAACCATAAGAACCATTAGCACGTTTTTTAGCAACAATTACTTTTGCCATTTTACGTTGTGCCATTTTTGCTTGTAGAGCTTTATCACCGAATGTTTGCTTCTTAGCCATGGTTCAAATCCTGTTTATTTAATTTCTTTGTGAACGGTATGTTTTCTAAGTACTGGATTGTACTTACGTAACTCCATACGGTTTGGAGTATTACGACGGCTTTTAGTCGTTACGTAACGAGAGCTACCAGGAACCTCAGTGCATTCTAAAATAACTTGAATGCGTATACCTTTACTTTTTGCCATAGTATGTGCAGTTCTTAGAGTTTACCGGCTGCAGCAGCACGTAATGCAGCTGAAATACCTTTTTTGTTAATTGTACGAAGAGTCTTCGCAGTTACTTTCAAAGTAACCCACGCATCTTCTTCCGGAAGATAGAACTTGCGTTTTTGCAAGTTTAAATGAAACTTGTGTTTCGTTTTGTTATTGGCGTGTGAAGAACGGTAGCCGTTTAACGCCTTTTTTCCTGTTAAATCGTCTCGACGTGACATTTTTTCCCTTTGTGATTTTTACAAGACCGCAAATATACACACATTTCATTTATATACAAAACGATATTTTTAAATAACAGAGGGTTATCCACTTATTATCCACATTATTTATTTGCGAATTTTCCTTTTAGCGCTTCGATTATTTACTTAGACGACATTTTCATACCCTTATTTTGATATTGGGGCTTCATGCGCTATTTTACGGCGTATTTTTACCAAGTATATAGCGTTACTAAACACAAGGATATGTCAGATACGAACAAAGCAGATTATAAAGCGTCGAATATTCAGGTTCTCGAAGGACTTGAAGCCGTTCGAAAACGCCCATCCATGTACATTGGTGATGTTGGGCAAAGAGGTTTACACCACCTGATTAATGAGGTAGTAGATAACTCTATTGACGAAGCATTAGCCGGTTATTGTACGAATATCACATTAGAGATTAATACAGACGGTTCCATTTCTATTACTGATGACGGAAGGGGTATTCCTGTAGACGATCACCCTAAATATGGTGTTTCGGCATTGGAAGTTGTATTAACCAAATTACACGCCGGCGGTAAGTTTGATAAAGACACCTATAAGGTTTCCGGTGGTTTGCATGGAGTAGGGGTGAGTTGTGTTAACGCTTTATCAACAAGATTTATAGCTGAAGTTCATCGCGACGGAAAAAAATATGTGATGGAATTCAGTATTGGTATTCCAACAACTAAATTGCAAGATTTAGGTCCTACTGATTATCGAGGAACAATAATTACCTTCTACCCGGATCAGTCGATATTTACCCAAACAACAGAATTCAAATACGAAATCATTGCTGAAAGAATGCGTGAATTAGCATTCTTGAACCCATTGGTTACCATCGAGATTATTGATAGAAGAGACTTGGATGATGAAACAGGTCAACCGCGCTCTGAAAAATTCCATTACGAAGGCGGCGTAAGTGATTTTGTTCGTTATTTGGATGAAAACAGAGAGCCATTTACGGATACTCCGATTTTTATTACCGGTGAGCAAGATAATGTTCCTTTGGAATTGTCAATGCAGTACAATCGCTCATACTCAGAAAATGTACACTCTTATGTGAACAACATTAATACTCACGAGGGTGGTACACACGTATCCGGTTTTAGACGCGCATTAACACGATCATTAAAAAGTTATGCGGAAAAGAATAATCTTTTAAAAGGTAAAGTCACTATTTCTGGTGATGACTTCCGCGAAGGTTTAACGGCTGTAATTTCGGTAAAAGTGCCAGAGCCGCAGTTTGAAGGTCAGACTAAAACCAAATTAGGAAACAGTGAAGTTCAAAGTATTGTTGAAGTTATTGTTTATGATAAGCTTAACGAATACTTAGAGCAAAATCCTAAAATTGGTAAAACCATCATTGAAAAAGTTGTACTTGCTGCTGAAGCTCGCGAAGCTGCTCGTAAAGCGCGCCAATTAGTGCAACGTAAATCTATAATGGCAGGCGAGGGTCTTCCTGGAAAGTTAGCCGACTGTTCAATTAATGAGCCCGAACATTGTGAAATTTACCTTGTAGAGGGTGACTCTGCCGGTGGATCTGCTAAAATGGGTAGAAACAGAAGCTTCCAGGCCATTCTTCCGCTTCGTGGTAAAATTTTAAATGTTGAGAAATCTAGAATTAACAAAATTCTTGAAAACAAAGAAATTCGCGCCATGATTACTGCTATGGGAACCGGTGTTGATTATAGCGAGGACTTTGATCTCACAAAACTACGCTACCATAAAATCATCATCATGACCGATGCTGACGTGGACGGTTCTCACATTCGTACTCTTTTATTGACCTTTTTCTACCGTTATATGCACCCGCTTATTGAAAACGGTCATATTTATATTGCAACGCCACCGCTTTATAAAATTGCTTTCGGAAAGAACATTGAATATGCATGGGACGATGCAACTCGCGATAAAATTTTAGCGCGCGTTAAACGCGATACTAAATTCAGACCAGATGTTTCTCGCTATAAAGGTTTGGGTGAAATGAACCCTGAACAGCTTTGGGAAACTACAATGAATCCGGAAACAAGAACATTACAACAGGTTACTATCGAAAGTGCTGCTGCTACTGATAAGTTGTTCTCCGTATTAATGGGTGATGCAGTAGATCCGCGCCGTGAGTTTATCGAACGCAATGCGAAATACGCGAAACTAGATATTTAATAGTAAAACAATACAATGGCTACTGATAAAATTATAAAAGTAACACTTGAAGACGAAATGCAATCATCGTATATCGATTATTCGATGTCGGTTATTGTTGCTCGTGCCTTACCAGATGTTCGCGATGGTTTAAAACCGGTACACAGACGCGTATTATTTGGTATGAGTGAACTTGGAATGGTTCACAACCGCGGGTATAAAAAATCTGCCCGTATCGTAGGTGAAGTTTTGGGTAAATATCACCCACACGGCGACTCTGCTGTATATGATACCATTGTTCGCATGGTTCAGGATTTCTCTTTACGTTATCCATTAGTTGACGGGCAAGGTAACTTCGGTTCTATCGACGGAGACTCTGCGGCGGCAATGCGTTATACAGAAGTTCGCATGAAGCGTATTGCTGAAGAATTACTCTCAGATATCAATAAAGAAACGGTGGATTTCCAACCAAACTTTGACGATACATTAAGCGAGCCGACCGTTTTACCTTCAATGGTTCCAAATTTGCTAATTAACGGTTCGTCAGGTATCGCTGTAGGTATGGCCACTAACATGGCTCCTCATAACCTGAAAGAAATCGTTGATGGTATTATTGCCTATTTAGACGATACCGATATCTCTACTCAAGATTTAATGAAGTTCGTTACTGCTCCTGATTTCCCAACTGGCGGTATCATTTACGGTTACGAAGGTGTTAAAGAAGCTTATGAAACAGGTCGCGGTAAAATTACTCTTCGTGCTCGTGCGAATGTTGAAGAATTAAGAGGGAACAGAGAACAAATCGTTGTTACCGAGATTCCTTATCAGGTTAATAAGTCATTGTTAATTCAAAAGATAGCTGAATTAATCCAAGATGATAAATTATCTGAAGTAGCTGATGTTCGTGATGAGTCAGACCGTGACGGTATGCGTCTTGTTGTAATTTTAAAGCGCGGTGCAACACCAAGTGTTGTATTAAACCAGCTTTACAAATACACTCAAATGCAACAAACATTCGGTGTAATTAACCTTGCCCTTGTAAAAGGACGCCCTAAGGTAATGGGGCTGAAAGAGTTAATGAAGCACTTTGTTGAACATCGTATTGAAGTAATCATCAGAAGAACTCTTTATGATTTAGATCAGGCCGAGGCAAGAGCTCATATCCTTGAAGGTTTAAAGATTGCTCTTGATAATCTTGATGAAGTAATCGCTACCATTCGTAGTTCGCCAAACGTACCTGAAGCGAATGATCGCTTACGTCGCAAATTCGGATTATCAGATTTACAGGCAAAAGCGATTCTTGATATGCGTCTCCAAAAGCTTACTGGCTTAGAGCGAGATAAAATTGATCATGAATACAAAGAAATCGTTGATCAGATTAGAGAATTCAGAGACATCTTATCTAATCGTGAGCGTCAGACTACTATCATCAAAACAGAATTAACTGATATTAAAGATAGATACGGTGACGCAAGACGTACTCAGATCGTTTACTCAGCTGAGGATTTCAGCGTTGAAGATATGATTGCGGATGAAGATGTGGTAGTTACTATTTCTAACAAAGGTTTTATTAAACGTACTCCTGTAAGCGGGTATCGTCGTCAACGTAGAGGTGGGGTTGGTATGAAAGGCGCCACAACAAGAGACGAAGAGTATATCGAGCATTTATTCGTTGCTACTAACCATAATTACATTCTTTTCTTCACAGAAAAAGGAAAATGTTATTGGTTAAAGGTTTATGAAATTCCGGAAGGAAGCAGAACCAGTAGAGGTAGAGCCATTGTAAACCTTATCAATATCGATAAAGACGATTCTATTAAAACATTTGTTCCGGTTAAAAATCTTACTGATGAAGAATACATTAATAACCACTTCATCATTATGGCAACCAAACAAGGTATCATTAAAAAAACTAATCTTGAGGCGTATTCACGTCCAAGAAAAGATGGTATTATCGCCATTAACATCCGTGAAGACGACAGCTTAATTGAAGCTTCATTAACGGATGGCAATAGCACAATTTTAATGGCCACCAGAGATGGACGAGCAATCCGTTTTAAAGAGAGTGACGTTCGCGACATGGGTAGAAACACGACCGGTGTTAAAGGTATCCAGGTTGAGGGCGAAAGTACCGAAGTTGTTGATATGGTTGTTGTGAGAAATACGCACGAATCTACCGTATTAGCTATCTCTGAAAACGGTTACGGTAAACGTAGTCTCGTTGATGATTACCGTGAGCAGAGTAGAGGTGGTAAAGGTGTAATTACCATGAAAATCACTCCTAAAACAGGCAATCTTATCTCCCTTAAAGAGGTTTCAGACAACGACGATTTAATGATTATTACTACTCAAGGTAAAATCATCAGAATGCACGTTAGCGATATCAGAACATTAGGTAGAAATACACAAGGTGTTCGAATCATTCGTCTTGGTGGCGATGATATGGTTGGCGGCGTGACTCGTGTTGTTAAAGACGAGGACGAAGAAACAGATGAAAACGGATTACCACAAAGCGCTGAACCAAGTGCTGACGGAACCGGTGATTTGTTCGAAGCCAATACCTCAACGCAGGCTCCAGCAATTGAAGAATCGGATATTGAAATTGACGATTCTGAAGAAACAGATGAAGAATAAAAAAGGGGCGTTAAGCCCCTTTTTTATTTTAAATAAACCCTGATAATTCGTTCAGTTTCTTTTTTATCAGATGCTTTAACTCGTCAGTTAAGATTTCTATTTTTTGCAAATAGCTTATTAAAAACCGGGACAACCATTCGCTATTATCAAAACTAAACGTAATTTTAAGCATTCCATCTTCCTCGCCAATTGAGCTAATCTTACCCGGAAATTTTGTTAAAAACTCGTTTTTAATTTCTGCATCTATTTTTATTTGATAAGACTCAATTGATTCTGTTCTAAAGTTATAAATGAACTCATCTCTATTTTTTTTAAGCACGTTAAATCGCTCCGGAAGTAATTGAACAGCCGATATATTTGCGAGCCTAAAGTTACGGGTATCATTTTTGGTTGTGTCATAACCAATAACATTCCAATGATCGCCATATAAAACTATGTAGTATGGATGTATTTCTCTGCTAGTGCTTTCGTTTCCCGTTGAATAGGTAATTTGAATAGCAGATTTATCAGCAATAGCCTGACAAATTATAAACCAATTTCCAGACTTTGATTCGTCACCCTCAGGCAAATAATATGGGCTTGTAATAACATTGTCTTCAATAGCATGTACAAACTCCAGTAGGTTACCGGGTAATACTGTTTTTATTTTTAACAAAACTTGCTTTGCGTCTTCAGACATTGAGTTATCAGCTTGAGTCTTTATAAATGATAACCCTAAAATTATGCTCGCCAATTCTCTCTCGTTAAACATTAATGGCGGCACTTTATACCCTTTTACAAGACTATACCCTTCAACCATATCATGGGTTATAGGAACATCCAATTCCTGCAAAGCCCTCAAGTCACGAAAAACTGTTCTTCGACTGATATTAAAATAGTCTGCAATTTTATTAACCGAAAGATGCTTTCCGGACTGTAACAATAGGAGTAATTTCAATCTCCTATCGGCACTTTTTATTGAGTCACTCATGCTTAATTCAATTTATTGGGGCGTTAATTGAACTAAGAATTTATGATTAAAAAATGACAAATGAGTGCCTGTTTGCAGATTAAATGCCTTAATTGAAAAGCGCTTAATCAAATCGTCATTTAACTCCTCATGATAATCGGCGCCTTTTAAAAACAAATAGGAACTATATTCAGTATCATGTTTTTTTGAAAAAAGCTCATCTAACTTAAATGCATGCTTACTCACAAAAAGAGGTTTATTATCTTCTTTTATCGATTCAATAGGTTCGCAAACAGCTTCAATATTACTCAACCCCATAGATCCGATAATTTGTTTTACTGCTGTTATTTTTTTCAAATTAACATCCACAAGCTTCACATAAACTTCATCATGTATCAGCGATAATGGCAAACCCGGCAAGCCAGAACCCGTTCCGCCATCTACTATTAGTTTTGCTTTCCAAAAATCTTCTGTTATACAAGGGGTTAATGAGTGACGAATGTGCTCTAGCAGCATTGCCTCATTTGTATTTCTGCTCACTAAATTAAACTTAGCATTCCACCAATTTATCTGTCTTGCATATTCTTTAAACTGAGCATTGTACTTATTGAAATACCAATCAATCTCTTCAAATGTTTCACGTGAAACATTTACTACCTCAATTTGATCAATGAATTTATTTTCCATGTTTCACGTGGAACATTAATTTTTTAGATAAACCATCAAAATGGCGATGTCACTAGGATTGACTCCAGAAATTCTAGATGCCTGACCAATAGTTTCAGGCATAACTCTTTTCAACTTTTGTTTTGCTTCAGTAGATAAACTTTGAATTCTATCATAATTAATAGCCAGAGGAATCTTAAAATTTTCTTGTCTATTTAACTCACTTGCTAATTCATATTCCTTTTGAATATAACCGGAGTATTTAATTTGTATCTCTACTTGTTCAACTACAGATTTATTAACCGTTGCTCCTGCAATTTTCATTTTAAGTTCATCATCAGCATCTATCATATCATCCAAATGAACTTCCGGTCTTGATAAAAGATTGGGCAACTTAATAGATTGTTTTAATAATGATGAATTTACAGATTCTAAATACGCGTTGTATACATCAGGTTTGGTTGAATGGTCAGTAACAATTGCATAAACCGAATCTATTTCAGCTTTCTTAATTAAAAAATTCTGTAACCTTTCATCATCTACTAAACCTGCCTGATGTCCAAGCTCTGTTAAGCGTAAATCCGCATTGTCTTGTCTAAGTAAAATTCTATGCTCAGCACGAGAAGTAAACATTCTATAAGGTTCATTTGTCCCCTTTGATACCAAATCATCAATCAAAACACCGATGTATGCTTCAGAGCGTTTCAAAACGAGAGGTTCGTTTTTCTTTGCGCGTAAACCTGCATTTAAACCAGCCATCAACCCTTGGCAAGCAGCTTCTTCATATCCCGTTGTACCGTTAATTTGTCCGGCAAAAAATAATCCGTGAACAGACTTTGTTTCAAGAGATCGCTTTATTTGATGCGGCGGGAAGAAGTCGTATTCAATTGCATAACCAGGACGCATCATAACCACATTTTCGAAACCTTTTACTTTCCGGAGAGATTTATACTGAACATCCTCCGGTAAAGAAGTAGAAAAACCATTGATATACATTTCATATGTATTCCAACCTTCGGGTTCAACAAAAAGCTGATGGCGATCTTTATCAGCGAAACGATTAATTTTATCCTCAATTGACGGGCAATATCTTGGACCGGTAGACTTTATTCTTCCATTAAACATGGGGCTTCTATCAAACCCCTCACGAAGTGAATCGTGTACTAAATCATCTGTGTAGGCTACCCAACAAGGAAGTTGCTTCTTTGATGTCGGTAATTCTTTTGTTTCATAGGAAAAAGGCACAGGATTATCATCACCTAATTGAATTTCCATCTTAGAGTAATCTAAACTTCTTCCATCAATTCGCGGAGGTGTTCCTGTTTTTAAACGTCCGGCTTCAAAACCATATTTTATTAATGTTTCAGTAATTCCTTTACTAGCACGCTCACCTGATCGTCCGCCGCCATACTGATTCTCGCCGATATGTATTAAACCGTTTAAAAAAGTACCACTAGTTATAACAACATTTTCAGCTAGGAAGGTTTGGCCGATTTGAGTTTTAACACCATACACTTCATTTGAATCAGAAATCAATATTTCAACAACATTATCCTGACGCATTTCTAATGTAGGAATAGACTCCAATTCATCGCGGATTAATTGAGCATAAAGCATTCTGTCACATTGTGCTCTTGGGCTCCACATAGCCGGACCTTTACTTAAGTTCAGCATTCTAAACTGTAAACTGGCTGCGTCAGTTACTTTACCCATAATACCACCCAAAGCATCAATCTCGCGCACTATTTGTCCTTTAGCAACACCACCAATTGCCGGGTTACAAGACATTTGTCCGATAGTTTGGAGATTCATAGATATCAATAATGTTCTTACTCCTAAACGTGCAGCAGATGCCGCAGCTTCACTACCGGCGTGTCCACCACCAACTACAATAACGTCATATTTTGGGTAAAGAGATTCTATCATGAAAGAAAGGCTGAAAAATGTTCAATAATGGAGTGGCATAAATATAAAAAAAGCTCCCCAATAACATTGGAGAGCTTGCGATCCGGAAGGGACTCGAACCCTCGACCTCCTGCGTGACAGGCAGGCGTTCTAACCAACTGAACTACCGGACCTTAGGTTCTTCATTTTTGAAGAGTCGTAAGATATAAACTTTTTAATTAGCGAGTCAATAGCTTTTTAACATGAAATTGCAGAAATCTTCACAAGAGTCTGTGTAAATTAGAACTATGTTCGAGTATCAGGCTGTTTCACATAATGTTTTGATTCGAGTTAAACCGGAATATGCAGATGATAAATCTGACATCTTCTCACAAAAATTTGTATTCATCTATCATATAGTCATCGAAAACAATAGCCAAGAAACCCTTCAGCTATTAAGGAGAAGTTGGTTAATAAAAGATGGTATAGGTGATATCTATGAAGTTAATGGTGAAGGTGTTGTTGGAAAACAACCTCTATTAAAACCCGGTGAGCAATTTAGTTATCAAAGTTATTGTGTATTAAAATCTCCGGCAGGTTCAATGGAGGGTTTTTATGAAATGACAACCGATTCTCAGAAGTATCGAATTTTAATACCTAAATTTCATTTACGATCACACATTTTAAATTAATATGAAGTACATACTCATTCCCATTTTATTAGCGGCAACGGTTGCATGTTCTACATCGAAAAAAGAAACTCCCAAACCCTATAATCCGGAAACTGACAGCTTAAAGTTTGAAGCAGAATCCCATTTAAGAAATATCAGACAACTTACTTTCGGCGGTAATAATGCGGAAGCCTATTTTAGTGCTGATAACAAACAACTCATTTTCCAATCCGATTGGGATAAAATCAACCAACAAGGCTGTGACCAAATTTTTGTTATGAATGTTGACGGAAGTCCATTAAGCAATGGCGAACAATACGGATTGGTTTCAACTGGTAAGGGAAGAACAACTTGTAGCTATTTTCATCCAAACGGAAACCTGATTTATTCATCTACACATAAAGCGGATGAAAAATGTCCTGAAACGGCCATGTTTTCAGGCGGAAGATATGTTTGGCCCATTTACGACACCTATGATATTTACATGAAAGAATCATTAACAGGTGAAGACAACATTTTAATTAGCGGTAAAGGCTACGACGCCGAGCCAACAGTTTCTCCTGACGGTAAATACATGATTTTCACATCGACTCGTTCAGGTGATTTAGAGCTGTGGAGATATACTTTCGAAACGAAAGAGTTAAAACAAATAACCAATACTCCAGGATATGATGGCGGTGCATTCTTCTCACATGATTCAAAACAATTAGTTTGGAGAGCTTCACGCCCGACTGGAGAAGCTTTAAAAACGTATCAAGCTTTATTAAAAGACGGATTTGTTGAACCAAAAGCTTTAAATATTTATATCTCTGATATTGACGGTAACAACGTAAAACAGATTACTGATTTACCGGGAGCAAATTGGGCACCATTTTTCCATCCAGATAATAAACGAGTTTTATTCTCTTCCAATCACCATACAATGGCAGAAGGTGGTAGAGTATTCGATATTTTCATGGTAAACCCGGAAACCAAAGTAGTTGAACAAATTACTCATTCGGGTACATTTGATGCGTTTCCTATGTTCTCTAGTGATGGTAAATATTTGGTTTTCGCATCAAACAGAAGAGCTGACAGAACTCCAACTCGAGATACTAATATTTTTGTTGCTGAGTGGGTTGATTAATTAGCTGATGTATTCCAAACAAAAAAGGCTTGGTAGAATTAACTGCCAAGCCTTTTTTATTACCATTTCAAAGTTGTTAGCTTGCTTCTAAAGCCGCTTTAATGGCATTCTTCATTTCGTCGCTTTCTGGCTTTACACCTGAACGAAAACGATGTAATAATTTGCCGTCTTTGCTTATTAAAAACTTCTCAAAATTCCACTTGATAGAACCTGTAAAATCAGGGTTTTCTACTTCAGTTAAATAGGTGAATAATGGCGCTTGGTCATCACCTTTAACAGATACCTTTGAGAACATCTGGAAACTTACGTTGTAATTAACAGAGCAAAACTCTTTAATTTCTTCATCACTTCCCGGTTCTTGCCATAAGAAGTTATTTGCCGGAAAGCCCAGAATTTCAAAACCTTGCTCTTTATATTCTTCATAAATAGCTTGTAAGCCTTCGTATTGTGGTGTATAACCACACTTTGATGCGGTATTTACAATTAGAAGAACCTTACCCTTGTACTCATTTAGTACTTTTTCTTCTCCATCAATAGTTTTTACCTTAAAATCATAAATAGAATTAACTGAAAGTATCATTGAAATGAATCCAATTGTTAAAATTGACAAGATTTTCATAGTATTTTCGTTGGTTAGAATTCGCTACACTTAACGTGAAAATAAGATTTAATCGTTCCATAAACTATGCCGGAAATCAAACACATTAATACTTTAATACTCGCTATTTCAGTCGTATTCCTTACTACAACGGCAAGTTTTGCACAAATGTTCTCGGTTAAAACAAATCCAAAAGAAGAATTATCCAGCGAATCAACCATATCGTTTGTTGCCGGTTCAAAATTTGTTGATTTTACTTTTGACGGCAACTTACTTGATACTCCAAGTCCGGCCTATGTTTTTAATGAACCTCTTTATTATTTGGAAGCAACCTTTGGAAATATTGCTTTAGAACTTGATATGGGACGCAAAATGGGTAATGATAATGACTTACAATTTATCCGTTTTGGATTACAGTTCTTAAGTGAATATCAATTAGTCCGTTCAAAATGGCTTCATGTAACATTACCTTTAATTATTTCTACCGATTCATTTACCATCACTTCTGAAAAGACATTATCAGATATATCAAACAGATATGAACAAACAGGGTTTTCGTTTGGCACCGGACTCACAACTACATTGATTGTTTTCAATGAAAATAAAATTGAGTTATCGCAAAAAGCGCATTATGGATATGCTTCTCGGGGTTTTGGTGGTAAATCGGGGAGCAGAACCTTTTACAACAGTTCGTTTAACTATATAAGTCCGCGAGTTTTCAATCAAACCAGATTAGTTCTTTCTGCTGGTTACAATCATCAACAATTTGATTTGGACGGAAGTACATACGATTATACCTTAAAAGGACTGCAATTTGGATTAGGAATCGCTTTCTGATGAAACCTGAAAAACTAATAGAAGAACTCGAATCTATTATTACTAATCACGGGTATAAAATCCGTAAAGAGAGAGGCAGTTTTCGAAGTAATAATTGTATGATTGATGGATCTGCTTACCTCATCATCAATAAATTACACCCGGTTGAAAATCAAATAAGCATTTTAGCCAAGCTAATTTTTGATAAACAATTAGATCAGCTGTTTATTAAACCGATTGTGCGTAAAGAGTTAGATAAAATTTGGAAGAATAGCATGTACGCAAATCAAGAAGTTTTAGATTTCGATAAAGAATGAAACTCACTTTTTTAGGCACAGGTACTTCAATGGGAGTTCCTGTTGCCGGCGGATTTAGTTTTGATAAAGAAAGTTCTGACCCAAGAGATTTTAGATATCGTGTATCCGCTTGGGTACAAACCGAACAAACATCTGTTTTAATTGATATCGGTCCTGAATTTCGTTTTCAAACACTAAGATCAGGTATAAAACAAATCGATTTAGTGTTAGTGACTCACGAACATACAGACCATATTGGCGGTTTAGATGATTTACGCCCGTTTAATTACGCTCAACGAAGTTCAATTCCTGTTATCACACTTCCAAGATGTAAAGAAGCTATTTATAAACGCTTTTATTACATGTTCGGACCCAACAAAACACCGGGCTCGGTAGATGTAGAATTTCTTAATGCAAAAGAATTTCAGCCTTTTGTATTTAAAGATTTAAGAATAACACCATTTCCAGTTTTACATGGAAATATGCCGATTTGGGGATTTAAAATAAATGATTTGGTCTATATCACCGATGCATCAGCTATATCAGAAAAAACAATTGAGTTAATTAAGAATTGCAAGATTTTGGTGATGAGTGCTTTACGATTGGGACCCAAACATCCGACTCACTTTACGATTCCCGAAGCCTTGGAAATCGTTGAAAAAATCTCTCCCGATAAAACGTATTTCATACACATGAATTCTCAGGTAAAACATGCCGAACACGAACATCATTTACCTGAGAATGTCTTTTTTGCACACGATTGCTTAGTTCTTGAACTTTAATTCCTTTTCAGAAATTTCGTATTGCCACAATAAATCACCTTTTGCGGAATACGTTTGAATAGTCATTAATCGGCTGTTTCGTTCACCGCTAATCTTTACTAAACCAAAATTGTGCTCTGTATTTACCAATGTACCTTCAACACGAAGCGGGTTTTTAAGTTCGTCTCTTAAATTAGCGTTATATCCACTTGTTAACGGAGAGTTGGTGAATTCATACAAAGGATACATTCCTTCTTGTTCCAGTTTTAACAACTCGGTGTGGTGTCTATCTCCGGAAAAGAAAACAACGCCTTCAATTTTATGTTGTTTGATGAAATCCAGCAATTCCGTTTGTTCTTTCTTAAACTCCTGAAAGCCCTCGTAAGGATTATTCATATTGATGGCCTGATTGCCGACAATTACCACTTTAAAAGGAGCATATGAGTTCAATAAACGGTCTTTTATCCATTGCATTTGAGTCTCGCCAAAAAATGCCTTTGTTGAATCTTCCAATTTGTTTGGCGCTCTGTGATAACGATCATCCGTCATAATAAAATCGATATCGTTATACAAAAAACTGAAATACACCCCTTTATTTCCGTCAGAGCCGGCATGTGGATTAAACCAATATGCATTGAATAATTCTAAAGCTTCATCTTTATAAGGATAAGAGCGATCAGAGTTATTCGGACCAAAATCGTGATCATCCCAAGTTGCGTAATTTGCTGAAACTGCCAATAAACGTTGTACATCTTTCAAACTGCGTGCCTGACGATTTCTGTAATCCATTCTGGCTTTTGATGAAAAATCCGGTTCTCTGTAATAAATATTATCACCAGTCCATAACATTAAATCTGGCTTTTTGTCAGCAATTGATTCCATGATTTTAGTATCGCCACCATAACCTCTCCCGGGGCGGTCAAATTCCGGGTCGTTTACATAAAAGCAACTTCCGACAGCAAATGTGAAATCCGGAGCAGGTTTGCGCCATTGCCATAAATCCTGAGTTTTAAATTCGGTTGGATATGAAAATGTAGCTTTTTTACTGTCTACATAGACATCATAAACATATTCGGTCCCGTAAAATAAATCAGCAACTATAAATTTTGCGATAAAATAATTCTCTTTTGATGTTGATACTTTATCCGTTTCAAACACTTTTTTTGGTTCGCTTTTTTTCCAGTATTTGATTTGAACCGTTGCATCTGAATTAGTTTGATACCAAAGGCCAACTTCCATTTGTTCTACGTAGCCTAACATAGGGCCGGATTGGTGTTTTGCATGTTGTGCTGAAAGAATTTCAGTTAAGCCAATAAATAAACTAAAAAGTAGTAATCGGGTAATTTTATGCTTCATAACTATTCGATTTTTATAGGATTTGCCTGCAAATGTAATTCTTTCGTGTTAATAAATTTATTCTTTTTAAGATGAGTGATTTTAATCTCGGTAATAAATCCTTTTTGATTCAGAGCTTTTAAAGGATTATTTTCCGACGCTAATAAAAACAATGAAATCCATCAAAACATGAAAATTGTATTATTCGGGCCTCCTGGTGCCGGGAAGGGTACACAGGCCAAATTAATTGAAGAAAAGTTTGGTATTAAGCAGTTATCAACAGGAGATATTTTTCGTTCTCACATCAAGAATCAAACAGAACTCGGGAAAAAAGTAAAATCAATTTTAGATTCAGGTAATCTTGTTCCTGATTCTGTTGTGGTGGAATTGGTTGTAGACACCGTTAAAAATCCTGAATTCGAAAAAGGATACATACTCGATGGTTTCCCAAGAACGGTTGTTCAAGCAGAAGAATTTGATGCCTTCTTACAATCAACAGGTTCAAAAATTGATGCTTGTATCGGTTTAGAAGTTCCAAAAGATGAATTGATAAAACGTATACTTTCCCGCGGTGAAGGCAGAGCTGATGACACTCCTGAAAAAGTTGCTGTTCGTTTAGATGTTTATGAAAAAGAAACAGCTCCGGTAATGGGTTATTACAAAAAAACTGGTGTTTTTTCATCTATTGACGGTGTCGGAACTATTGATGAAATTTTCGGAAGAATTACTTCTAAACTAGCTTAATCAGCTACTTAATTTTTTTAAAGAAAGCAGTCCAGCACTGCTTTTTTTATGTCTGTTAGTGATTCAACTTTACTGAAAACAGAAGCCTTTTTTCCATATGCAATTAAAGGAACCGGATTTCTGGTATGTGTTTTAACGGATAAATCTTCCAAATTACCGTGGTCGCTTGTTAAAACTACTGTTTGTGTTGCAATGTCTATTTCTTTCAATAAACCTTGAACTAATTTATCTAAACGGCTTAACGCTTCATCCGCAGAATCCAATTTTTGATCATGACCCGCTTTATCCGTTAAATAATATTCATACAACACAAAATCATGTTTTTTTGATGCTATTACGATGCGTTTTGCAGCTTCAAATTCATCCACTTCCGGAATAGATAAACCGAGCTTTTTTTTCCAATAATCTTGTTTTATTTCCGCTGTAACAGCTAAACCTTTCTCAATTTCTGAAAGTGAATTTAATTGTTTTCCGGCACCTAAAGCCATTAATGTGGTTGATGTCCACCGATTTCTGCGTTCAGCTATATCAAAAAATGGTTGTGGATAAGCGTTAATAAAATGCGGACTTTTTCCCATTTTAATCAAATCTGAAAAAATAGATTCGTTTTGTAATTCTTCTTTTGTCTGAGAATGCGGATACGGTCCAAAATGTTTTCCGATTTTTTTTGATGCATTAAATCCGCAAAATAAACTCGCCTGACCCGTTCCGCTTTGCGGCAAACCTTCCACATCTAAATTGGCATCAATTGCTTTGAAGAGAAGATGTTGTGTGTTTTTATAAGGTGTTGAATCCACCAATTTTCCGCCGGAAAATTCCTCTAATCCGGGTAAATCAAGTAAAGAAAAAGGATTCCATTCTGATTCGGGTGCTAAACCGATTCCATCAACAAATAAAAAAATTACCGACATTATTTTTCGAGAATCAAAGTTACCGGTCCATCATTTACCAAACTTACTTCCATCATAGCGCCAAATTCTCCGGTTTCAACAGGGAGTTTATGCTCCGATTTTAGTTTATCCACAAAAGCTTCATATAAAGGAATGGCACGTTCAGGTTGAGCGGCTTCAATAAAACTAGGACGTGTTCCTTTTCGGGCATCACCATATAACGTAAACTGAGAAACAACTAAAACTGAACCCTGAATATCTTGCACAGAACGGTTCATTTTACCTTCATCATCTTGGAAAATGCGTAAACGAGCCACTTTCGAAGCCATCCAATCTACTTGTTCTAAAGTATCAGTTTGATGTACACCTAAAAGAACTAATAACCCATTCTGAATAGAGCCAATCACTTTATTTTCTACTTTAACTGAGGCTGAACTTACGCGCTGTACAACTGCTTTCATGGTGGATTACTGTGTGGATAACTTGGTAATTCGATGTGGATTAATTTTTTTGGAGAAAATAATAAACACTGCTTCACAAAACCCGAAACTATTTCCACAAGTTTCACCTTAGTATCTATTTGGTGAATAATTTCACATATATGCAGATATGTTTTATATGTGCTTTTGTGGATAACAAACAGATGAATTCGGGAGGCCGA
>SBGQ01000004.1 GCA_006226965.1 bacterium
TCCCATTTTCAATAATTCTATTTATAAAAAAGGAATTTAGAATAGATATAATATTTGCAGTGTTTATAAATCTATTTCTTTCTATCTGGGTTATGCATTTTGTCGATTCAAACTTACTGTTCTTTTTTAATTCTCTGATTGAAAATTCTGGATATGTTAACTCACTTGGCTCACTTGATATTCAATCTTTTATATCGTTTTTAGGTTTTTCAAAAACTTATTTAATCATCTCAATTATTACGATATCTACTCTTTTTACAGGAATAATTATTAAAAATGGAAAGCTTTCATTCTTTGATCAACTTGCCTTAGCAGCATTAACGGCACGCTTTTTTATCTATCACGCTCATTACGATAATGTCATCTTAGTATTTTTACTTATCGCTCTTTGGAAGCGCATTCCCCAATTCGAAACACTAAGTAAAGAACTCATCCTATACGGACTCATTGTTCTAAGCTTAATTATTCCTGCTCGATTTCTTGAATGGCATGCTCCCTATTATGGAGTATTTTTAATGTATCAATTAGTTATTTGGATATATTCCGGTTACTTTTTGCTAAGAAATAATCAAAACTCGTGAAAAAAAATCTGACTCTCATCATTCCGGCTTATAACGAAGAAGCTACCATAAAAAAGGTTTTAGATAAAGTACTTTCACTTGAGTTTGTGATGCAAGTAATTGTAGTTAATGATTGTTCCAATGATAATACAGAGCAAGAAATATTGCGTATTTCAGATTCCAGACTTAACTATATCAAACATGAACGCAACCAAGGTAAAACAGCAGCTATCAAAACTGCTTTGTCGCATGTTAAAGGAGAATTAGCACTTATCCAAGACGCCGATTTGGAATATGATCCAGATGAAATCATTTTTGTTTGTGAACCCATTTGGAATGACAAAGCTGATGTTGTTTTTGGTTCACGTTTCTTAGTACGTAGAGCAAGTCGAGTACTTTATTTTTATCATTTTCTGGCTAATAAATTCCTGACTTTCTTCTCCAATTTGTTTACCAATAAAAACATGACCGATATTGAAACAGGTTATAAAGCATTCAGGTCGCCGCTTTTGGTAAATATGCCTATAAAAAGCTCAGGGTTTGGATTTGAAGTTGAAGTAATTGCTAATATCTCAAAGACAAATGCCCGCATATTTGAAACGCCCATTTCTTATTATGGTCGTACTTATGAAGAAGGAAAAAAGATTAGCCTTAAAGACGGGATCGCAGCCATTTGGTATATCATCTACTTCAATCTAAAAACAAGCAATTCTTACAGCCATTTTGTAAACGAGTTCATTGATGCGAGAAATTAACTCGAACACTGACACAGATTTTTCATATGAGACCGACGACCTCAACGACATGTCGGAGGCGCAAAATTACAATGCTTGGATTATCTCGTTAGTAAAACCATATATCGGGAAATCAATCCTAGAAGTCGGTGCAGGTTGCGGCAATTTTACACAAGCTCTCATTGAACATACTGACTCACTTATTACTTGTATAGAACCCTCATCCACGCAATATCGTGTGTTAAAGCAAGTTGAACAGAAAAATACTAGTAGAGTAAAAACGTTTCATGGTTTTAGCGTAGCCCTTTCTAAAAAAGATACTTTTGACACCATTATCTACAACAATGTATTAGAACATATCGAACATGATATGGAGGAATTGAGTCATATTAAAAAACACTTAAATCCGGGTGGTCACCTTATCATTTATTCGCCTGCCCTACCTTTTCTGATGAGTGAGTTCGATAAATCAATTGGTCACTTTCACCGTTACACCAAAAAAGAAATCATTCAAAAAGTGGAACAAGCCGGATTACAAACGGTACATTTTCAGTATGTGGATTTCATAGGGATTTGGTTGTGGTTCATCAAGTTTAAGTGGCTCAAAAGTAAAACATTGGGCCCGAGCTCTGTGAAAACATTTGATACTCTTCTTGTTCCCATTATTCGAAACCTTGAACGGGTAATTAACATCCCAATAGGAAAAAATGTATTGGTCGTGGCTAAATAAGATTTAAACAAAGTATGATACAAGGTATTTCAATCATTATTCCCTATTACAATTCGTCGAAAACAATCGAGCGAACACTAAATTCATGCGCACTTATTAATTATCCTGAATTTGAGGTGGTTCTTATTAATGATGGATCAACGGAGCCCAAAACGACACAGTTTTTAACTAGTTTATTAAGCAAATACTCATATAAATCCCAATTCATAAACGAAACGATTAATAAAGGCCTCCCCTTTACCCGCAATATTGGAATAAAAGCATCGAAGTTTAATTATATCATTTTTTTAGATGCAGATGATGAGTTAGATCCTCAGCGTTTCAATCATAATTATTTAAAACCTCTTTTTGACAACGAATGTGATATTCTATTCATGGATTACACAGAAATATTTCCAGATGGACAGAGGATTAATAAAAGTCGTGCGGACTATGTTAAGTTTGAGGATATAACTGCTTTCTTTCTTCAATATTCGGCTGTTAGTGTAATCTTTACCTATCGTAAAAGCTTTTTAGAGGAAATTGGTTATTTCAGAAGAATCCCTGCTGAGGATAAAGACTTGATTTTTAGACTTAGCCTAACAGATGCTAGATTTAGATACATTCCAATCAATTCATACTTTTATTACCAAGCAATACAAAACTCAAGAACTAATCGTGGACATGCTTTTTTACTAGAGGGAATAAAAAAACCTTTTTTTCTATTCGCTTATAAAGAATTAAAGAGGAAAAATAAACTCACTCTAAATAAAATGACTATCATCAGCACTAAACTATCCTTGACAATAAATGAGTTTCTTCAAAACGGTTATTATAAATACGCTTATATAATGCTACTTCGCATCAGGGATTTCCCGAACTATTATTCCATATTGCTGCGAATATTATTTATTAGCGTCCCAAAATCTATTATTAAAAGGTTATTGAAATAAATTCTTAAGATTTGTTTTTTTTGAATTGATTGAATTATTCTGCTGAGCTTTTTTTTCAAAAAATTCAAATATTATGTCGGCCCAATGATTTGAATCATTTTTAATTAACATACGATTTGTGTATCCCTCTAATTGCTCTCTGAAAATCGCAGTATCTAGACAAAGAATACTCTTCCCAAACAATTTTGCTTCCTCAACTGTAGTTGACCAGCCTTCGTACGAACTTGGATTTATTACCACATTAGAAAAACGCATAATTGCCAGCATTTCCGAATACGGTACTTCACCCAATAGTCGTATTTTCTTAGACAAATTATGATTCTTTACAAATTCTTTTAATTCAACACTATATTCCGGATTTCGGTAATCATCTTCTTTTCCCGTACAAACCAAACAGATGGGATCATCAACATTTCTCATTACTTCAAATATGAATCGATGATTTTTGTGTTTCCACCACTGCGACGGAAAATGGATGTACTTATCCGGCAAATTATATTTCTCAAGAATATATTCGTTTGTTATTGAATAAACTTCGG
Organism: bacterium; assembly: GCA_006226965.1. GTDB lineage: Bacteria > Bacteroidota > Rhodothermia > Balneolales > M1805 > M1805. The sequence continues at coordinate 3,496 of SBGQ01000004.1, forward strand.
CCGGAATAGAAACCTCAAATTGATAGACTCTACTTTTTGATGCTGCAAATGGGTATAGCTCATTAAAAATATTCTGTGCATGATAACTGCTTAACAAAGTAATGTCATAGTCTTTAGCAAACTGTTCAAATTCGATATTTCTTTTATTGATTTCATCAACAGAAAATAGTTCCGGCATTTCAATATGTTGAAAATCAGGAATCCAACGAATTGACTTTACGTGGCTTTGGATATCATTATTACGTATTTGAAAACTGATATCAATGTTTTTAATCCATGGATTGAGTTTTCTCCATGTTTTTCCCCTGTTCATCTTCCACAATACTCGATCGAATGAAATAGGCTGCGGGTACCCTTCTTCATACTCAAAATCAAAATTGACATCTGTATTTTTAGGTGCCTTGGCTTGTTTTAATCGGTGTAAAACAAAACCTTCAGATTTCATTTTCAGCGCAATGTTCAACAAATAATTTTTACCACCCTGCCAGCGGTAAAAATAGGTATCATCAATCAGAATATTTATCGGTTTATCCAATGAACAATCTCCTTTATACCACTTTCAATAGAAACGGTAGGATTAAAACCTAAAGTTGAGAGTCTCGAAATATCTGCAACCCAATTTAGCGGATCTCCTTTTCTTGTCTGTTGATTGAATTGGTAATCAACCTCTTTCCCCATTTGCTGATTAACTATCTCAGCTAATTTTTGGATGGACAACTCATTTCCTGATGCACAATTGTAAATTTGATTACCCTCTTTGGGATTATTTATTATAAGATTGATTGCCTGTGCTACATCAAGAGCATGAATAAAATCTCTACTTTCCTTACCGGTTCCCCATAGAGTAACTGTTGATTTAGCCTCTAATGCTTTTACAAACTTTGAAACGATATCATATACTACTTGACGTTTCAAGCCTTTTCCATAAGCTGAAAAAACGCGAAGAATACTACAATTGATGCCATATATAGTTGCATATTCTTCACATAACAACTCTCCCATTCGTTTATGAAATCCATAGGGTGAAATGGGGTGAATTGCCGATGTTTCTTTAATCGGAATTTGATCTGGATTTCCGTAAACGGCTGCACTCGATAAGAAAATAAAATGAGCGTCCGGTTTGTATAAACGGATAGCATCTAAAAGCATGGCCGTACCCGGTACGCTTATAGAGAAGTCATTGTAAGGCGATTCAACTGATATTGGAACTGAAGCCGTTCCAGCAGCATGAATTACAACATCGGGTTGTTCATCTTTAATAACCTTATAAATTTCTTTATCAGGCAAATGAAGAGTGAACAATTTATGTTCTTTTAGCGTTGCTTTTTTTGCCTCATGAGAAATCCCAATAATTTCATTTCCTTTTTTCTCGAAGTCATTTACTAAATAACTTGCCAGAAAACCGGAGATTCCTGTAATTAAAATCTTCACACTTTTTTCCTCAATATAAACGAATATAAACGTCCCGGAGCATGATAAAACTTCGAAGCTCTTGCCCCCCACACCTTAATGACTAATTTTGAGCTAAATAAACGTGACAAATAATAGGTAAAACTGTTCATCTTTGATTTTAATACCCCTCTGATTTTCATTTTAACTGATTCATCAGTTTCCGGGAAATAATTTATATGTGAACTCAGTGGTTCATATGTTTTTTCAATTATAAGTCCTGCTAATTTAAAAGCCTCTATGTAATCATCTAACAAAAAGGCGTGTTCACCGCCATAATATTTATGCAATGAATGATTATTTAAAAATATAGACAAATCATCTTTGTTACTTATAACGTGATCTCTGACCGTCATCACAATTCCATCTATTTTTAAAACTCGAGCAACCTCTGACATGAACTGCTTTAAATCTCTGGCGTGATGAAGAACTTGACGACAATAGACGACATCAAAAAAATCGGACGGATAAGGCAATTGCTCACCAAATTCATTTGAGATTAAAATAGGAGACACTAACAACGAATTTAATTTCTCAATAGCTCCGGAACCAACAATATCACTTTTATCAGGTTCTAAAGCATATACTGTAAACTCTGATTTCGAAAAAGCATAACTGGCTATTCCATTTCCAGCGCCAATGTCTAATAGCTTTCCCTGCACTTTTGATTTAACTTGATTGAGCGTTTCCTTAAACTCTATACTGTCGTAAAAAGCTTGAGCAGCATCAACACTATTTTCATGAAAATAACATTGTTCAACATTCTGCTTAGATGCATTATTCTGATAATGTTGTACAGCCGCCTCCCAAGTTAACTTAGCGCTCATCTTCACCTAATACTCGTATTAATTTTGCTGGATTTCCCGCTATTACACTCCAAGCCGGAAATGACTTTGTTACAACGGAACCTGCTCCAACAACACATCCTTCTCCAAGTTTAACACCTTTCAAAATAATTACATTAAACCCAATCCAACATTTGTTACCAATTACAACCGATTCACGTTTTACATGAGTCCAATCTTTATTCCCTTCTGCCCAATTTGTCACATCGTCTTTACGTTTTGAAAATTCTATTGCATGTGAATTATGATCAACAATTGTAACACCCCAAGAAATTAAAACATCATCACCGATTGTGATAGATTCCGCTGAAATTAACTTTGTTCCACCTCCTATAAACGTTCGCTTACCTATGATAACCTTTGCAATACTATCGTCAAAAAGTATAGAGCCATGAACTAATGAATTATCCATAATTGTCAATTCATTTGCATCTGATTTCCACTTGACGCTTCCCGATTTAAACTCAGCAGAACGACCAAGATTAATCCTATCAAATGATTTGTCTGGCATTTGTTTATGATATTTTTTTAGGAAACCTAGCATCAAAACGTAATTTCAAATTTATCAAATAATTCATATTCAGGATTTAGCTTGTATCTTAATGATTCTAATACTTCCTTTTCTTCTATACTTAAATAGTACTTAGATTCATTTCGTATAGTAGTTGACAGCTTTAATTGCGTTACTTCTGATAATTCAGCTGTTATAAAATTGTTGAGTTGTTGTAATGGTACGATTCTATTTAAAGTCTTCATGTTTTGAAAAGCTTCTCTGATTGAGTATTCTTTACTAAACATAAAAAGTTGTCTCAATAAATGCTCATCGGGTATCAATTCTACAAACGAATAAACACCATTTTCAAGCCATTTTCCTTCGTTTTTTAATACTGGATGTTGAATATTACCGCTAGTGAACATCTTAAGCATTTTATAATGGGAACAAATTCTATCAAACGGATCACGAACAACCGTAAATGAATATGTATGTTTATTTAAGTGAATATTACCGTAGGGGTGATGACTAAATCCATAAAAAAAACTCTCATGATTAATTTTTTTTGAATTCCATCCGACAATCTTCTTGCCATCAATCTTAATTGACAAATCCCTACTTAACTTTTTATATAGCTCATCACCGTTACCCAGTGCAGCTAATATTGAGTAGTTAACAGTTGAACCACCAGTTTTTCTTACATGATAAAAATAAAATTTTTTCCTATTTAAAAACATCATCTGCTTCTTTTTAAAAACATTGATAAAATGAGCGTATTTAAAGTAACGTTTTTGCCAGTCTTAATTTTTTTATTTTCACTTGCAACTCTCTCAACTTGCTGCCAACCTATCTCTTTAGTATGTGTCGCATTAATGCCAATACCAATATTTTCTATATATGAACTACCGGGGTAAACTATAACACCCTTATTCAGAAAAACATGTATTAGGTATCGAATTCCCCAAGTTTGTATTAAACCTTTTAGTTCTTTAGTTGCCAGTCCCGAATATGGATATCCGCCAAATAAATTGAACTTGTATTTGATCCATTGGTTTTTTTCGAACAAATTCACAAAATCTCCAAGCTCATTATTATTAATCAAGTTCCACCTATCTTTCCATGTTGCCCATCCCCATGTCGAAATATTTGGCAATAGTACAGTTTTAAACTTTTGGAATGCCTTAACAGGAAATTGAAATGCTGATATTTGAAATACAGTTTTATTGGTAGAGTTAATCACTAATTCTTCATTTAGAAAAATCAACCCGCCATCTTTTAATAATAAATCATCTTCAAGAACTATTATGGAATCATGCCTTTCAAATACATAACCTATTCCATTCTGTATTTGATCCTGTAATCCTTTATTGTCTAAATTTTCAATAAGTTCGTAGTCGAAATCACTAAAAACGTGCTTAATTAAATCTCTTACAGATTCAACTTTGCCTTCATCTTCTTTATTCTTAGGCCCATCAGAAAAAACGTAGATTTTTGATTTTCTTGCAATGTCATCTTTACACAGATGCTCAATAACCAGCTTAGTTTCATTTGGTCTATTATAGACAAACAAAGCAATTGGAGCATATTGACTCATAAAGAAATTACTTCAATTTATTTGATGGGATTACTCAAAACTAGGGTTAAAATTGATGAAATCATCATTAATAATTTATTTTTCATGATTTTGATTTAACCAAAAATAATATTCCTCACCATTATCATAATAATCAGCATTGATTTTTTTTGTCACTAAAATTAGCACAGCTACTATTAAATCCACCTTTTGTTGATAAAGTTGAGTCTTACCTCTTTTAAAAACGTTTTTTGGTAAATCTTGCTTCTTAATACAAACACTATACCCAGATTGAACATCCTGTATTAATTTACCTATAGCAACTGGCTCATTGTAAAGGTCTTCGTGATTGTAGTATTTAGCTTTTTCGTCATTAAATTCAGTTAGTTTAGTAACATAATTTCGATTTTTTGTCGAGTATAATTCTCCCCAATAACTATTTCTATTCCTAATAACATCTTTTTTTGACAGATAAAAGTGTAAATTTAAAATTTCCCAAAAACCAAATGGCATTTTTTCACTTATAATTTTTTTCCAAGATATTGATCTATGCCATTGATGAAACATACTTACACGATCTTCTATCCACGTTTCTAACAAGCCATAAACTTTCAATCTATTAGCTAAATCAGCATCTTCTCTTCCCCAAATGTGATAAAATTCATCAAATCCACCGATTTCAAAAAATACATTTTTCGACAGAATCTGGCATGCCCCTTTACTCCCTTCATCTGTCATCTTAAATGCCCCTTTTTGATTTTCTAAGTCTTCGTATTTATTAAAAAACTCATCTAACAAATAAAATTTACATTGATAAAAACGCTGTTCTTGAAAAACCTCATTTATGTTTGAAATGAAATTAGTTGAATAAATCATATCAACATCGGAAAACATTAATATGTCACCCTTGGCAGCTCTTGCACCTGTATTTAAAGCATGACTTCTATTCCATAACCATCCCTTTGTATCAGTGTATATGTATTTAACAAATGAATACTGTTTACAAATTGATTGTACGTTTTGAGAGTATTGATCATCACTCCCATAATCCACTAAGATATATTCAAAATCGTAATTAGTTTGATTCTTCAGAGACTCTAAATGCCTGTTAATACGAGATGTTTCCCGATTTTTATACCCTGTTATTATACTTATCATTTCATCACAAGAGATTTAATCAGATTTTTTAAATCTGAAATATTCCTAATTAAAACCAATGAATATCTGAATTGCATACATGCCGCTAATATTTCACCCTTTTGTAGCATTCGTTTAATTTTATATAGGTTAAAATTTAAAATCCGAATTTCTGCCATTCTAATTTGACGTTCATCGATAGAATTAGCTTTCAACCATAGTTTTATCTTTTTTAAAGCTAGTAATGAGTCTTTGGCATCTTCGCCTTTACTCTTTAATCGATTTGTTTCATTAGTTGTGCTAATTCTATACGATGCTAAAGCCTCTGAAATAAACTCAACTTTATAGTTTGTTGCCACTTTTATCCAATAGAACCAATCTAAAGTGTAGATTAAATCCGTATCAAACCCGCCTAACTCTTGGTAAACCATCTTCTTAACTAATACAGAAGGACATTGTACCGGTTGTGTTCTTAAAAACACCTGTAATGGGTTTTCTACTAAACCGGATACAGATTTGACTAATGCAGTTTGAGAATCAATTTTACCATATTCATTTATGAAATTAGTTTGACAAAATTTCATTCCGGCTGAGCTTTCATGCCTGTCAACTATCATTTTTTTATAAAAATTCAAATCAATCAAATCATCTTGATGTAAGATATGCACCCAATTTCCTTTTGCATAATTAACGCATGTATTCCATGCACCAGCTAATCCCATATTCTCATCATTCTGATAAATTGTATATGGAATAATCAAATGTTCACTGATAATTAATTGATATTGCTTATTACACGGTGAAGAATCATCAACAAATAAAACTTCAAAACTTAAGTTATCCTTAATTATTTCGATAGATTTCTGCAATGATTTAATTAGTTGCTCAAACCAAAGCAAGTTCGGTTTGTAAATTGGAATACATACAGATATATCTACTTCTTCAAGAGCCATATAGTCACTTTATCAATTTTGCAATCGCTCTGCTATGAGCTATCAAATTATCATATTGCCTATCCAAGCTTACCGGGTATTGAATTGTTTTATATTGGCGCTCTTCTTTATATAAAGCGATAAAAGTGTTAATCAGACGCTCCATTATATATGCTCTCAGATCTGAAAAGTTCACGGAACTTTGAACTCTAAAAATTTCTTTTAAACTCGAATCACTCTTATTAGCTTCAATATACTCGTAAATTGGTTTCGTAAAATCCATATATGCTTTCCAAAAACTTGGAGTGGCCACCCAAAAATTACAATACACTACTTCTTCCTTTTTTTCGTGTAAATCTATCCAATTGGGATTGTATCCAACCTGTTCGAAAATTACTTTTACTACTCTTATTAGCGATTTATGCCAAATCTGCCCTTGTTGCCATGATGAATCAAAAAGATCAGATAATTCTGGCCATGGATTAAATAAATAAACATCATACCCATCGTTATTGTTTATAAAATCATAAACCTGTTTAGTATTTAATGCTGTTTTATCTCTAAATTTCCACGAAACAACACCATTTAAGCCCAACGTAAATAATTCATTATCATATAAATCCTTCATTACACCATATTCGCGCCATATTGAATTTGGTGAATGAGAATTATCATAAGGAATAAACCCACTATCAAGCTTTACTTGTGAGTTAGCATCAAAATACACTTGATATATATTTACTTTCACTTGAGCTCCCACATACAATCAAACTCCCACCAAGTTTCTGGAACTTCCTTAAACTCGCCTCTTTTTAAAGTACCCCAACCCTTACTAACACAATTGTAATTTTTATTCAATAACATTTCAAAATCATCATACGAGTTAGAACCTAATCCATCATAAATATTTTTTTCTTTAGCAACTTCACTAATAATGACTTTAATTTTTTTTCTAATAATGTAGGTTGAAAGTGATTTTAGTACAGTTAAATCAGATCCCTGTATATCACTTACATATAAATCAATCTTATCGACCTCCATTTCTTTTAAGAAACGTGGGAGATAAATCTCTTCAACCGTTCTCTTATCAATCATCTTTAGTTTTCCACCACTCGAATTAGTGAAGTCCTCATTAAAAAGCCCTACTGAAGAAGTCGACAAATTACTCCCAATATTTAAAATATTCGAACCGTCTTTTTCTCCAACAATTGCATTTATTATATGTACATTTTTTTTGTTGCTGAATTTTTCTTTCAATAACAAACATAAATCTGGATTCGCTTCAAATGCATAAATCCTATCAAATTTGTCAACATATTTACTTAAGCTCCCTCCTTTGTTTGCACCGAGGTACACTAACGTCCTTTTTCGCATTAGTAAATGTGAAAAAAAGTAATTACTTAACATATATCTCATCACTTCCTACAATTTTCACCAACTTATAGCCGTGTTTATTTAGATAATTATAAATCTTACGCTCTTTATAATTATTCT
>SBGQ01000047.1 GCA_006226965.1 bacterium
ACAAAAGCTTTTGTTGTTAAAGATGGTGCCTGAGTAATTAAAAAGTTAGATGAAGTAACAGGACCTTCAATTATTGCACCACCAGATTGTTCTAATTGGAGGTTTAAACTGTACGCTCCTGTTAAGGCCGGATTCGAAATCCCTGCGCCCCCACTAATAATTATCTCAACTTCATCACCTTCTGCAATACTAACCGGGGTTGTTATCAATAATACATTTCCTATTACTGAAAACTGTGATGGTGTATCTGTAAAACCACCGGAATTAACGTTAATTGTTGATGCGTCAATAGTTCCGGGCACCTGCATTTCTGCCGGTAATGTAATTCTAATCCGATCGCTAAATGGAACTAATGCATGGGATGTGCCATTATTAAATTTGATTGAATAATTAGTAGTTGCATTTACAAAAGCATTACCAAGTGTGACGGATGGATTTGATAAAGCAGACTGTGAAGTAATTTGATAATTGGATGAGTTTACTACGGGTGTCTCTTCATTGCTTGATACGCTTAAAGAATAAGTTCCGTTTAGAGGATTTGTTATAGAAGAACCAAGCGTAAAAATTAGATTTACTTGTTCTTCATTATCAATATCAATTGGTGTTGTAACTTGTATGGTTCTTGTCCCAGAATTTCCGACAGCAACACTTGGAATTCCATTTATTGTTACACCGGCAACATTTCCGTTAGGTATTTGTGTGCCATTAGGGAATACGACAGTAAAAAAATCAGTATTTGCAATCATTCCACCGGCTGCACCTGTAGAAAAAGTGATTGTGTATGCCGCGTTACGAGCTTCAACTGATGGGCTTAGTCCCACTGATGCAGTGGATAAACTGGTATTCGATTGAACAATAGTGTAAGAAGTTAGATTTACGTTACCACCGCTCGTATCATGGCTGTATGAAATTACGTAACTACCCGCAGTGCTTGGGTTTTTAACTTTTGCTGATAAAAGAAACGTAACTGTAAAATTAGATCCGTCAACTAAATCAATTGGTGTTGTAAACGTAATCGATTGTCCGTTTACCACTAAGTTTTGTACAGTTGCAGTATTTGTCTCATCAAAACGGTTTGTACCTGTAATTTGCACATGTTCTGATGCTAAATTGATTGGAATATAAGTATCAGATGGGAAATTGATGGTTATTTCACCCTCGCCTGAGAGCAGAATATTAGGATAATTGCCAAAAAGTTCATCCCAAAAAGATCTTGGAGGTATAGCCCCTTGGATATCATACTGTGAATATTGTTTTGAATAGTTATTATTTAAGGTGACTTGTGCGAAAGAAGCAATCGGAATTGCAATTAAAATCACAATTAAACCAATAACTCGTGATAATGATTTTACTGCCATGATATAACACATTTCTACTAAGATCAGAGGTAATAAGATAGAACGTTTGTAGCCTTATAGAATTAAAAAATAGTTATTTATTAAGATTGAAACTGCTACAATTTAATTTCAGAATAAGGCTAGAATAAACCCGATAGTTGAACTAATTATAAGTCAATGACTTATTAGAAAACTATCTTTATTAGAAAATTTTAACAAAGATAAATTCTTGCTTTTATTTGACGTTCTAACGCTTAAAAAATGTCTTTTTCTCACAAAAAGTTGACAGAAAGTGGGGTTTAAAATTTGTCAAATACTCTCTTTCCGGGGCATAGTGAAGGCATAGTACATTGCAAAACATGCAATAAAATTACAACATAAACGAAAACAGGCGCTTAAGTTGATAAGCTAGAGCGCCTGTTTTTAATGTATTTAGCTGTGTAGCCAAACCGGGAATCGAACCCGGATCTAAGGCTCCGGAAACCTTCGTTCTATCCATTGAACTATCTGGCCTTATAAGGGACGCAAATATAATGATTTTTAGGTTTCCTCAATCTCCTAATCAGGGAGTTCGTTCATGTCATCATGTAAAGATAACCGAATATGCTCTAAGTGATGTTCACCATGCCACGCATACATTGCTGTTAGTTTATCAATGGACATGATTCCGTTTTCAGGATGGTTAATTGTTTTTTCAAAATCGCTAGTGTCTAAACTTGTGAGCAAGTAACCTAATCGAGCATGAATACCAGCAATGGCTTTTGCACTGATTTCAACCGGTAATTTAGAGTCTGGAAGTTCAGCCCAAGCGTCTTGTTTGTAGGCTTTTATAGTTGGGTTGTCTTCAGTCAGTGCTAATTTAAAACGACAATAAGCATTCGCATGTGAATCAAATATGTGATGAATAACCTGTCTAGCAGTCCAACCGCCTTTTCTGTACGGCGTATCCATCAAGGAATCGTTATAGCTTGCTAATAATTGAATTAATCGTTCACCTAATGTTGAGATTTGTTCAATAGCCATTCTGCGTTCGCTGTCTGACATTAAACCAGAATAGGTAAATTTGCCGATTGGGAATTGTTTATCTGTCATTTTTCCTCCTTGTGGTTATATTTCAGAATATAAGATGACTAACTGTAAAAACTCTATGCTTAAATCATTTTCATTTGCACTTTTATTGGGGTTTATAAGTGTAACAGGTTCCGCTCAAAATCACTTAATTAGAGCTGAAATTGACACATTGTTACGTTTAATTCCGGCCGCTCCGGATACAATGATTCGTGATAATCCATTATTTGAGACGCCAAATGTGCATCCTCAAAATACGTTTGAATTAACGCAATTGTATTACGATAAATCTGTTCCGATTAAGGTTATTCAATTTAAACTGCAAGATTACTCTATAAACAGAGATTATTATCAGGAACAGGCTATAGAGACGTTCAATCTAGATGACGGTGAGATGATCAACAGAAGTGATTCACTAATGGGGTATCACACTCATTTCTTTAAAAATGATACACAGACATCAATAACCATGTTCTTAGGTGAATATTTGATAATAGAATTGAAGCAAGAAGGCGCAGGCTGGAGTATTGAGCGCCTTGAGGAATTTTTAAAACGATTCCCTATCGACGCAATAAAAGAGCGTTTTCTGCACACGGCAAAGTTGTATCGCCATACAAAAGTTGTAAAGACGAACAAGGAATAATTGAATCGTGTGGCTAATTCCAGACATTAAAAAAGCATTAGTGCAACAGATAGAATTACAACCATTAATACATAATAGAATAGTTTAATTCTTTTTTTAGGCTTTTTAAGGTGCATGGTTTTGAACAAATCATGACTTAATCCCATTTTGTAATATTTTTCGTACATCTTTGCCCTCATGGCAGTGGTACCTCCTTATTTTGATTTAAAATTCTAGTACTAGTATTAACAAAAAAATGACCGTATTGTCAATTTTTAATTACCAAACGCAAAAATACGGACTTTTTGTACTTACAAAATAGGTGTTTTCACGTATTTAATGCTGAATTTGATAAAAAATCAGAATTTTTTTGCTTTACCTGAATCCGGATAAAGGTTGGCTTCCATAATGGATATTGCTTCACCACAAATTTGAATTTCAGCTATACCTGCTTCATCAGATTTTAGAATGACATCAACATGTCCGGTGCGATTTACAAAGTGACCTTGTTCAGCACGAAATTCAAAATAATTTTTAGTGGTATCAACTAAGCCATTCAAATATAAATATGCTGCCATAGGGCCGTTTGCACTACCTGTTACAGGATCTTCGAATACACCTAAGCCCGGTGCAAAAAAGCGTAAATGCCAGTCAATGTCTTTATCGCCTGTATCCATTGTAACAACGGAAAATCCTTTTAGATCATACAAGGTATCTAACTGCGCTAAAATGGCGCGATTCGGTTCAATTGTTTTTAGGCTGTCAAAATGAGTAATTGGTACAAAGCAATAACCATTTTCAGTTATCATCGGTTTAACTTTTTGGCTGAGTTCCACTTCCGCAATACCTAGTGCAGCGCATAATAATTTAATTTCTCCCGGATAAGGAAAGAATTTTGGTACAGGAATGGCAAATTTTATGTACGGGTGTTGGTGTCGCCATTCAACATCAACAATAAGATTGCCTGACTTTGTTTCTAAGATAAAGGTCTGTGGTTCACCTACTTCTAATCCGAATCTGCCTTCTTCAGCTAAAACATGAAATGCAGCTATTGTTGCATGTCCGCATAAATCTACTTCTTGAGTAGGTGTAAACCAACGAATTCGTAAATCAGCTTCTGGATGTGTCGGTTCTAAAACAAATGCCGTTTCGGATAAATTCATTTCCATGGCAATTTTTTGCATGGTTTTGGAATCTAAAAAATCCGCATCAACAACTACCGCAGCAGGATTGCCTGAGAAAGGAGTTCTTGTAAAAGCATCAACTTGTTTAATTCTAATTACTTCCATAAAGCTCGTTTTGTAACAGTGTTAATTTGCTTCAAAATACGAACACTACCTGATTAGCACTAAAAAAATGTGTTTCATTTTTATTGAGTTCGGAATCTGCTTACTTTTGCGACCTATTATTAATCTTTGTGAAATTTCTGAACTATGAAAAAAAGTATTTTAGTTGTTTCTGTAGCACTTTTAGCTTCTTGTGCGCAGCAAACGCCGTCAAAAAACGAGCAATTAAAAGTTGGTGATGATGCCAATAATAGAACCAGTTACAGCCTTGGTTTTGATTTAGGTAAACGTATTCCGGCAGTATTACCTCAGTTATCAGACTTAGACAAAGAATATTTTTATCAAGGCTTGCGTGATGCTATCGAGGAGAAAGGGCAGATCGATGAAGTTGAAGTGAATAAATTGGTAAATGAAAGCAGAAATGCTGCCATGGAAAAACGTCAAAAAGAACAAAGTGAAGCAATGGATAAAAACAAAGAAGAAGGTTTAAAATTCTTAGCAGAGAATAAAACCAAAGAAGGGGTAAAAGAAACTCCTAGTGGTTTACAATATAAAATTGTAAAAGCAGGCGGCAAAGTTCACCCAAAAGCAACTGACCGAGTTGAAGTAAATTATGAAGGTAAAGTACTTAGCGGTACAATTTTTGACTCTTCCTATAAAAGAGGTGAGTCTATTACTTTTGGTTTAAACCAGGTAATTAAAGGCTGGACAGAAGGCTTACAATTGATTGGTGAAGGCGGCGAAATTATGCTTTATATCCCAAGTGATTTAGCTTATGGTCCACGTTCAGCCGGTCCGGATATCGGTCCAAACTCAACACTTATTTTTAAAGTGGAATTGATTAAAATCAATCCATAAATCAACATTTTTTGATTAAAAAGCCGAAGTATCTTCGGCTTTTTTTTTGTAATTAAGTTGCGTGAGAATTTGTCGGATTTCGGATTTCGCTTCGCGGTTCTACGCTACGCCTCGAATCGGATTTGTGAAAAAAAAGCCATCTTACCTTAAAAATTTAAGGATATCACAGAATGCGAATAGAAGAGGGTTGAGATGATGTCAAAAACTCAAGTCATACAGTAAAAAAACGGCATCTAGAAACTAGTAAGTAAGCATAAGTACGCTTCGCTGAATGCGTTTTGAGAGATGCTCAGATTGCGGCTTTCTCCGCAATGACGATGATTTCAGCGCTGGATTCCGGTACTTACAAAAAAGTTAGGTACTGATGTTAACTTGGATGGTGAATTGTGGAAGGTAAAATTTGGATGTAGAATTTATCCAAACGTTAAATCAATACAGATACAGGTTGTTTGTTAGTAACAGAAATTAAATCACCAACTCGCTTAAGCTGATAAAGAATCGATAATTCGTAGATTCTATTTCTTTTCTGATGTGTGTGATTACATCTTCATTTAAGTTCGATTTAGAAAGAATATTCATTACTAGATCTAAATCGAGTATCTCTAAAGCATCACTCCAACTATTCTTTTCAGAATCCTCTAAACTTAAAATGGCAGCGGCAACCAGTTGAATATCTAATTCTTCAAGCGTTTCTTCAGCGTGAGATTCTCCTTCACTTGTTAGAGATGCTGATTTCGCAATTTGTTGAAGCAGTTCCTTCTTAGAAAGTGGTTTACTCAAGTAGCCGTTAAAACCCATCTCCAGAAAATCTTCACCAGATTTATTCAGCCCAAATGCAGTTAATGCAATAACTGGAATGTCTGACCATTTTTCTTCTTTTCTGATTTCATCTAAAGTTTCTTTCCCGCTCATTTCCGGCATCAAAAAATCCATGAGAATGATATCGTATTCATGTTTATGTAGCAGTTTTAAGCATTCCATACCGCTTTCAGCAACATGTACAGCCATATTGTATTGGCGTAGCATTTCGAAAGCCATATCACGATTATTTTGAATGTCATCAACTACTAAAACCTTTAGCCCTTCATAATGCCATTTTTCAAAATCATCATGTTGATCTAAATCCATTACCAATTCGTATTCAACAGGAATTTGAATGGTAAATTTGCTCCCTTTTCCGGTTTGGCTCTCGACTGAAATCTCACCGTCTAACAAGTCCACTAATTTTTTAGAAATAGATAAGCCTAAACCGGTTCCTTCTCTGCCAATTTGTTCAACTTGTTGAAAGGGATCAAAAATGGTTTTTAAATGATTTTCGTTTATCCCGACACCGGTGTCCTCAATTATAAACTGAACGATACAGGTCTTGTTTTCTGCAAAATCAGTTGCTTTAACCGTAAATATTACAGAGCCGATATTGGTAAATTTTACAGCGTTACCAATTAGATTAATTAGAATTTGTTGGAGCTTAGATGGGTCTGATTTAATATAACGAGGAGTTGAACTTTCGAACTCGAACTCAAAGTTCAATTTTTTGTTTTGAGATTGAAGAGAAAACATCGATTCCAACTCATAAGTCATACTCATCAAATCGAATACAGATAACTTTACTTGCTGTTTACCGGCTTCAATCTTTGAGAAATCGAGTACGTCATTAATCATTCTAAGTAAATGATTACCACTTTTATACATGGTTTGTATAAAATCTCTTTTTCGGCGCGGAATCTCATCATCATTTTGCAAAATTTGAGCAAATCCTAAAATTGCATTTAGGGGTGTTCGCAACTCATGCGACATTCCGGCTAAAAACATAGATTTTGCTTTGTTGGCTTCAATAGCTTCTTGTCTGGATTCTATCAAAGCATCTTCGTACATGCGAATGGCCGTAATATCGCGAAGTACAGAGATAAGCTTTTGTCCGTGTTTATCTGTTTGTTCTGCTAGTTTACTTGTCGCGCTAATAATTTTTATTGATCCATTTTTATGAATCATTCTAAACTCGAAGGTATTTATACTATCTCTTTTAAAAGCCACGGTTGCCGCTTCATATAAATATTGAATATCATCAGGATGAACCCATGAAAACGGCTCGGCCTCGTAAAACTCCCTTTCTATATACCCGAGCATATTCGAAATACTTGGACTCACATACTCAATTTTTAAATCCTGCCTGATTACCATAATTGTATCGGCAACGTTCTCGGCAATCATTCGGTAGAGTTCTTCACTTTTTGATAGTTCTTGCGTTTTTTTGTTTACCAAGGTTTGAAGAAAGCTCTTCCGCTTTTGAATTCTGAAAAAATAGTTAAGTACTATTGCAAAGACTCCAAGTGCAAGTAAACTTTTAAACCACCATGTTGACCATATTGTCGGAATTACATGAATGGTTAAGATTTTTGTTGGTTGCCCCCAAATACCATCAGCATTGGTTCCCTTTAGGAATAAGGAATAATCGCCGGGGTTTAAATTGGTAAATTGAATATAGTTTCTGTTTTGAGTGTATAACCATTCATCATTAAATCCATCTAAGAAATAAGCAAACTGATTCGATTCACTATTAGTGAAATCTAAATTCGCGAGATTAAATGAAATGGTATGGTCGTTAGGTTGCAGGGTTAAATTCGTATTGTTTTCATTTAAAAAATAGACCGCGTTCTCGTTGTTGATGGAATAGCTGGAAACAACTAGTGGCGGATTGGCATTTTCTAAAACCATTGTACTCGGTTTAATCAAATTAAAACCGTTTGTACCGCCGAAATAAATATCTCCGTTTGAATGTAGAAGTGATGCTCCTGTATTAAACTCTAAAGATTGAATGCCATCATTTAATGAATAATTTACAATGCGGTCTCTGCCAATTTTTGAAACATCTAATCTGCTAAGTCCCCGATTGGTACTTACCCAAATGAACCCGTTTTTATCTTTTTCAATCGAATAAATATAGTTGTTGGGCAAACCTTGTTTCTCTTTAAAAATCTCAATGGTTTTTGAAGATAAATTTACTCGATTTAATCCGTTCGAGGTTCCCACCCAAAGTATCGAGTCACTATCCATTATTAAAGATGTAATTTTTGAATCACTCAATACAAAATCGTCGAAAAGAAGTGTTGGCGGTGTAAATGAATCAGTTTTAGTATCCCATAAAAATAAACCTCCGCCGAAAGTTCCTATCCAATAGGTTTTGTCGGAATATTTTGCAGATGTAATGATGAAATTGTTGGGCAGTTTGCCGGAATTGTCCGGCGGATTATAGTAGTTCTGCGATTCACCGTTTTTTGTGTTTAGGATAAAAAAACCTTTACCAAGCGAGCCGGCTAATAATAAACTGTCGTTAATAAATGAGGTGTGAATGATAATCACAGGTTCATCAATCAAAGGATAGGATGTGTATTTACCTGTGTTGGGATTGTATGTGGCAACACCATTTGCTGTACCTAAGAAAAGAGTCTGAGTGGAGTTGGAAGTAATGTCCCAAACAAACGAATAATCGTTTTTTGGTTTATTTTTTGATGATGGTATTCCAGAAAATGACAGTGTTTTTGGGTTAAACATATTGAGTCCGCCGCCGCCGGTTGCCACCCAAACAGTACCGGTTTTATCTTCATAAAACGAGCGAACCATATTATGCTTTAGTGAGCTTGGATTGTCAGAATCATGGTTAAAGTGCAGCATCTTTTTTTCTTTGATATCTGCATAACTGAGCCCCGAACCGGCAGTTGCTAACCAAATAAGCGACGACTTATCCTCAAAAATGGCGTTTATATAATTGGAGCCAATACCTATTTCTTTGTTGGCATCGTGTCTGAATTGTGTTAAGGATGTTCTAGTTGAGTCTGATACAAATAGGCCATCGTTAAACGTGCCAATCCATAGCGAATTTTTTGAGTCAATATGTAAAGAAAGCACCTTGGCTTTAGAAAGAGTATTATTTGTGAAAGGTTGAATAACTTTATTTGATTGCGTGTCTAAAGCAAATAATCCTGAATTAGTGCCTATCCAAATTCTATGATTTAGGCTATCTAAAGCCATGGTTAGTACCGTGTTATTTTTAAAAGCACTGAATTGCTCAGATGTATAGGATTGTATGATGGATTTGTTATCGGTGTTTAAGCAAAGTAAACCGTTATCAGTGGCTAACCAAAGATGATGCTTGTTTTGGTCGAGAACCAATTTTCCGCCTATTGCCATGTAGGAAGTATTGGTTACATCAATTTTTTTGAATTCTGCCGATACCGAATCGTAATGATACAATCCGTCATTATAACGAAGCAACCAAAGAGATTTGTTATCGGCGATAATAGCCCGATAAAACCCGCCGTCACCAAAATCCTGATTTTTAATTTGAATTTCTTTGATGGAACCGTCAGCGGTATTGAGTTGATAAAGATGGCCATCTATAGTACCAAACCACAAACTGTGAGTTTGAATGTGATAGTCCATGCTCACAATGTAATTATCACTCAAAATGGGAAACTGTTCTTTCCTGAAGGTGACAAAATTATACCCGTCAAATCGGTTTAATCCGTCTTGTGTAGAAAACCATAAAAACCCGTGTTCATCTTGAACAATTTGAGTAATAGTTGCCTGTGATAAACCGTCTACAAGATTTTTTTGTTTAAAAACATACTGAGCTGAAGCAGGAATAAACCAACTCAAAGAGAAAAAAACGATACCTAAAATAACACTACACGCTCTCAGCATGTTTAATATTTGCTCAACTATTCAAAGCATGTAAGTAACAGGATTTTTTTGAGTGTGGCAAGTAAATTTGGAACTCTAAACGAGTTTTCATCATTATAAAACAATAATGTAAAACGTGTTACATGTTGTGAAATCAGAGAATTAAAATTAAGTTCAAGTCAAAAATACGAGTTGATATGAAAGTTGGAATTGTTGGTGATGAGCTGGTAGTTAAAGCCTGGGAAAACAGACTGCAACAACATGCTAGTGTAAGAGAAGTGATTTTGGTGAAGAAAAGTGAATTCTTACCACAGATACCGGCTTGTATTATTGTAAACCCCGATGAAAGTGCCTACGATGAGGCTGCTATGGCTATTCGAAAGGGAATAAATTGCTTTTTGGTGAGTCGTCTGCCAACAAAACGTTCACAAATTGAGCGATTGTATCATTTTGCTGAAGAATCCGGGGTACATTTGCAATTGGCGCACTGGAGCTCGTATGCGCCTGCCTCACAATGGATTCAGACAAAAATTCCAAGTCCGGATTACATTCAAATAAACCGATATTTACAACTTCAACAATACAATCGGTACGATAATGCGTTCTCAAATTTATGGATAGATGATTTAGCGTATTGTTTAAAGATTATAAAAAGTAATGTCCACAAAGTTGATATTGGGATTTCTAGAATAAAACCTGAAAAAGCGCCTCATATTCAGTTATTTATTCGGTTTGATAACGGTGGCGTGGCTGGTATAAGTATACAAACAACCAGTTCAGAGTCTAGTTACAAGCGTACTATTTGTGATAAACACCATACAGCAGAGTACAATGTGTTAAAACAGGAAGTGTTGTTTTCCTCATTAGACCCGCAAGGTAATGTGTTTCAGGAGTTTAAACATTTTGAAGAAGAAGAGCCGGCAGACAG
The DNA here is from genome assembly GCA_006226965.1 of bacterium. Lineage (GTDB taxonomy): Bacteria > Bacteroidota > Rhodothermia > Balneolales > M1805 > M1805. The sequence continues at coordinate 10,780 of SBGQ01000047.1, forward strand.
AGCGTTAACCTTGTTTTTAAAATGTGTGCAGACTCGCACGCAACCGGAATACAGCATATTTGATAGTTTAAAATTGACGAGGATTATTCAGCAAATAGAAGAAAAACTGATGATGAGAATATGATAGTTTTTGATGGTTGATGGTTGATGGTTGATGGTTGATGGTTGATGGTTGATGGTTGATGGTTGATTTGGAAATGAAAAGCTCTCTTACACCTAAGAAGTTGAGAATGGAATTGCAACAAAAAAGTAGACAGTGAATTATGCGACATTTCGTTGGTTTGTTTTTGTTTTTTCTTTTGGGGTTTGGTAGTCCAAACTGGA
>SBGQ01000179.1 GCA_006226965.1 bacterium
TACTTTTTTATTTCTTTGGCTTTTTTGCCGACTCTTCTTCTTCTTCTTTTCCGGCCTTACCTTTTGTTGACATACTACCTGCCAACTTTTCTCTCATTGTAGTATCTGCCATTACATTTTTCATATTGTAATAATCTAAAACACCGAGATTTCCGGAACGAAATGCCCCTGCAATAGCCTTAGGCACTTCTGCCTCAGCTGCAATTACATTAGCACGCATTTCTTCGATTTTCGCTTTGTTTTCTTGCTCTAAAGCAACAGCCATTGCTCTACGCTCTTCAGCTTTTGCACGTGCCACTTTTAAATCGGCGTTGGCTTGGTCAGCTTGTAATGCGGCACCGATGTTATCGCCAACATCAACATCAGCAATATCAATTGATAAAATTTCAAAAGCAGTACCACTGTCTAAGCCTTTGCTTAAAACTACTTTCGAAATATTGTCCGGATTTTCTAATACACTCTTATGGTCAATTGATGATCCGATTGTTGTTACAATACCTTCACCGACTCGAGCTAAAATGGTTTCTTCCATAGCTCCACCCACAAGTCGCTCTAAATTAGCTCTTACAGTAACTCTCGCAACTGCACGAACCTGAATACCGTCTTTTGCTAAAGCAGTAATAGGCGGAGTTTCAATTACTTTTGGATTAACAGAAATCTGAACCGCCTCAAAAACATCACGTCCGGCTAAATCTATTGCCGTAGCGTTTTCAAAAGTTAAGCCTAAACGAGCTTTATCAGCAGAAATTAAAGCCTGTACAACTCTGTGCACGTTTCCGCCTGCTAAAAAATGCGTTTCAAGTTGATTTAGTGTGATATTTAATCCTGCTTTTGATGCAGTAATTAATGCTTTCACAATCGGTGCCGGAGCTACTTTTCGTAAACGCATTCCAACTAGATCACGAAATACGGCAATTTTGACACCAGAAAAATAAGCCGTAACCCATAATCCGAGTGGTATAAAATAAAAGAACAATGATAAGCCAATAATAATGGCTACAAGAAACACGAGTGGAAATACTGCATCCATTTTTTAAATCTTCCTTATGCTTTTTTTGTTACTATGATTCTGTTTCCTACTGATGACACAATCTCAACTTGTGTACCCGCATCAATAAATTCTCCGTCGCTAACAACGGTTAGTTTTTTTCCATCTATTTGGATGGTTCCTGATGGCCGTAACGGCGAAACGGCTGTTCCTATCAATCCTAATAGCTCAAGTTCTGACTGGTGATCAGCAACGTTATTAGCCGATACATCTTCTAGTACTAATCGTTTGAAATAAGGATTGCTCGGTAAATATTTTGCTAATGAAGAAATGAGCGCAATTCCGATAATCAGCGTTATGGATAAAGTCCAAATTGCACTTCCTAACTGTGATAAGGCAGGAAACTGAAATCCAATATTACCAACTAAGGCAGCGCCTAATGACAAGATTATTAACGTTATACCTGAAATCCCGGCTACACCAAAACCCGGAATTACAAAGATTTCAAGTATTAATAATATCACCCCAACTATAAACAATACAATTTCCCAACTTTGGGCCAATCCCATTATATAAAGAGGTGCAAAAAACAATAATGCACCGACAGCAGCGATAATTCCCGGAAAACCTACTCCCGGTGATTGTAATTCAAAATATAAACCACCGAGCATCATTAACATTAAAATTGAAGAAACTACAGGTAAGGATAAAAACCGCAGTAACTCCTCTTCCCATTGCTCACTCACTGAAATTATCTCAGCCTCATTTATTCCGGCAAGTATTGATGCTTCATTTAAACTTCCGCATTCATTATCCGCGATTCCTAAATTCACGGCCTCTTTTGCAGTTAAGGATAACAGTTTTCCTGCTTCAATTACACCATCGATTGATAAAGATTCATCAACCATTGCTTCTGCAACTTTGGGATTTCTGCCGTTTTCCTCAGCAGTTGAACGCATTAAACTTCTCATATAACTCTGCATCTTTTCTGAAGCTTTTTCTCCCGTTCCCTGTACTACAGTTGCAGCTCCTATTGATGAACCCGGAGCCATATAAATAGAATCACAGGCAAGAGCAATTAAAGCACCTGCCGAAGCCGCATTTTTATCGATAAACGCGATGGTTTTTAACGGAGAATCTAAAATCGACTTTCTAATTTCATCGGCTGCATCTACCAAACCTCCAAAAGTATCTAAGTGCAAAATTACTGCTGATGAATTTTTGTCCTGACTAGCTATTTCTAGACCGCGCTTTATATAGGTTGAGATACCGTTATCAATCATACCCTCAACTTCTATTACATACACTTTTTGCTGAGCACTTACAAAATTAACTAAAGTTAAGAGTGAGAAAGCGAGCAAGCTCGTATGTTTCAGTAACTTTAATTCCCTAAAATATTCTTTCATTTTCATCATTTTTTCGAAACTTGAAAATCAAGTGAACGTGAAAGGCTCACTTTGACGTTAACATACATAATTTAGTACGAACAAATTAACTTTCAGTTACATGAAATACATCTTTGAAGGCGCTACACTCCTTCTATTATTGTGCATAAACCTTATTCAACCAGTTCAAGCACAGCAAACGGCAAAAATATTCGGTTTTATTCGAGATGCCGAAACTTCCGAAACCCTGTTACAAGCCAATATTATTATAAAAGGAACCTTAACCGGAACCTCATCTAATAATTCAGGCTACTATGTTTTGTCCAATCTCCCAACCGGTGAAATTACCATTCAGGCTTCTTATGTAGGATTTCAGACATTGGACATACCCTTAGTACTTAAACCGGGAGAAGAAAAGCGTGTTGATATTAATCTAAAAGCAGATTCTAATGAACTAGAAGAAGTAGTCGTTACTTCAGACCGATTAGAAGAAGAAAAGAAAAACATCGGTACACTGCAAATAAAAACAGACCTTATTAAAAGTGTTCCTGCAATCTTAGAAGCGGATGTGTTCCGTTCTATTCAACTTATGCCGGGCGTAAAAGCAGCCAGTGATTATTCTTCTGCACTTTACATTCGCGGAGGCGGACCAGACCAAACATTAATTCTCTTAGACAGAACTACTGTTTATAATCCGACACACTTCTTTGGATTTTTTTCAACTTTCAATCCGGATGCCATTAAAGATATTCAGTTATATAAAGGGGGCTATAATGCCAATTATGGCGGGCGTTTGGGCTCAGTTTTAGACATCTATAACAAAGATGGAAATCGCAAAGAAAATAAAGGCGGGGTTACAGTAGGGATGTTAGCTTCCAGAGTATTTGCCGAGGGTCCATACAAAAAAGGCAGCTGGATGTTTGCCTTAAGACGCTCTACACTAGAACCACTTCTTTATGCCTTACGCGGTACATCTGATGCCATTCCCGAATCCTTTTATTTTTATGATGTAAACGGCAAAATAAACTATGACATCAATGAAAATAACCGTATAAATTTTGCATTTTACGGTGGTGTTGATAATGTTCGAGTACCCTTTAGCACCGATGCTAAAGTACTGCTTCAATATGGAAATCAAACCGGCAGTTTCAACTGGAATCATCTTTTTAACGCAAATACGTTTGGGAACTTAACGCTAACAGGCTCACGATACTTTAGTTTCCCAAAATTTTTTCTAGCCGGCACTGAGTTCGTTCGCTCAAACAATATTTTTGATTTTTCCCTAAAATACGACTTAGATTACACCTATTCCGACCACCATTCCATTCGATGGGGATTATGGGGCGGAAATATGGTATTAAAGCTTAAAGATAAATTTGACAACCAAGAAACGTTTAATTCCAGATTACACACCGGTTATGCATCAACCTATATAACACATACTTGGCGTCCGGATGATTCTTGGAAATTTGACAGCGGATTACGCTTAAATTATCATACAAACGGCAATTTCTATCGATTAGACCCTAGATTAGCTATTGAGCGTACCTATGAACGTGTTCGTTTACAAGCATCGGTTGGCGGGTACTCACAATTCCTCACTCTTATTTCAAATGAAGCATTTTCTGGTTTTGATACTTGGCTCATTACTGCAAATGGAGTTTCGCCTGCTTATGGGTGGCAATATGGATTAGGGGCTAAAACCAGAATCTTTGAAGGGTTCAATTTCGATATCGAGGGATATTACAGAACTATGGAAAATTTGTTTGAACTTGACCCCACTCTTCCAGATCCTGCAGGAAAAAACTATGACGAAATTTTTCGATTCGGTAGAGGTTTTGCTTATGGAGTTGAACTATTGTTAGAAAAAACTACCGGTAAGTTTAATGGATTTCTTGGCTATACATGGGGAATAACCAGACGCAAATTCCCAAACGTAAATAACAATCAGTATTACTCTCCTAAATATGACCGAACTCATGATGTTAATCTTGTATTAAACTATCAGCTATCTAAAAGATGGAAAATCACAAGCGTTTTTAATTATGCAACGGGTCAGGCTTACACTCTCCCAATCGGACGTACTCAAACCTACTTAAATCCATTTTCGACTGTTCAATCGAATTATTTTGATATCGGAACAGTTAACGGTGCACGCCTGCCTAGTTATACTCGAATGGATATTGGTTTCACTCGAACAGGTACTTTTTTCGGAGGAAAATCTGAATTACAACTACAGATTATCAACATTTTAAATAATAAAAACATTTGGTTCTATCTGTATGATTTTGATTCTAATCCTGTTAAACGTACAGAAGTGCCTCTTTTACCTATTTTACCAACCATCTCTTATAGTGTGAATTTCTAATTGCTATGAAAAACAGTTTAAAACTAATCGCATTACTCACTCTTTTCGTTTCTTGTGATTTTCTTGAATCGGATAACAACTATACCATGCAATATGTGGTTGAAAGTTACTTGGTTGCTAATGAAGAATTTCCACCGGTAGTTTTAACAAAAACGCTACCCATTGACGAAGTATATTCACTTGAACGAGCTGCTGTTACTAGTGGAAAGGTGAAGGTTTATGAATTGGACGACCAATCCAATAAAGTTGATAGCGTAACCTACTTTAGGGATTTGAATGCCATTACTGTGTATTATGCTATTGGCTCAAAAACGGTTAAACCTGAAACTCTATATCGTATTGAAATTATTGTTGAAAACGATAATAACCACAAAATTACTGCTGAAACGTTTGTTCCGGGTAGTTTTAATGCCGTTGCGGCCAATTCAGATTCCGTTGTCTATCAATCTAATGAACAACTTGAAGTGAATTACACACAAAGTTATTATCCTAATCGTCAGTCCTACTACATTTTAACGGTTGTAGCTCAAGACACTACCGGAGATTTAACTCCATTTTATCAACAGGCTATAGACAGTGAAGACGGGCCGACAAGAACTGAATTTCAACGCAATAGTTCTGGTATTTTAAACCAAGGGAATTTTGATATAAATCCTGACCAAACGATTACCATTCGTTTACCTTGGCTTGCCGTTGCATATTATGGTGATCATATTATTGAAGCCAATACAATTGACGACAATCTCTATGACTTTTTAAGAACTGAGGGTGCTCAATTTGGAGGCGGCACGCTTTCTCCCGGTGAAATTTATGACATTATTGATCATATTGAAGGCGGTACCGGTGTCTTTGGAAGTTATTATCAGGTTAAAACACCCGTATTTATTAAACGAAATCCCGATATTGATTAAAACAAAAAAGCCCGCATTTGCGGGCTTTTTTGTTATGCGTATCGAAGAATAAACATCGGAAGCGAACCTCCGCCTGCCGTAACATTGGCCAGATTAGATGCACTTGTTCTCGTTAAACAACCGCCCACCATCGGACCGTTGATGTATGGATCTAAATCCACAACAGTAGGTACATTTTCCCAATTGCCGTTTACTCGATTGATAAACCCTTCACGATGAATATTTACTATTTCCTGAACCACAAAGCCTTCTTTGATTCCGGTATCTAACGCAGATTCCCAAGTGGACTGTGTAACATCCTGACCCAGAAAAACCCCTTTACCACCGTACTCATCATTCGGTTTAATTACAAATTGGTCTTTATTGTCTCGAACCATTTCCAACAAATCAACCATTTTGCCCTTATAATTCGTTGTTTTAAATCCTAAACGTCTTGTCCAAGGGATGTGTTCACGAATGGCTTGTAATTGAAGATTGTTCAGCACTCTTGTGTACTTCGGATCGGTTAATAAACTAAATATGGCTTTTTTATGAACCATTTTAGAACGGAAGGAATTCAGGAAACAGGTTTTTTGCTGCTTATAGCCTTCTAACAATGCCGGGCAATCGTCTTTAATTTCCCAAAACTCATTGGTAAGCAAACGTCTGTACAGAATATCAATCTTTTTCCCGTTAGCATATAACCAACCGTCCTTGAGTTCCAATTTTCGCGGATCGCAAATTTCACACGGATAACCAAGACGCTCCAAATACTCCTGAATAATCAGAAACTCATTGTAAGTCGGAACATCCAGAAAATCAACAATAGCGAAAGTCGGACGTTCTTCTTTTCCTTCAAATTCCTCATGATAGGTTCTTAACAAACCATGAATCAAGTGTTCTAAGGGATTGATAAATCGTACAGGATACTTTTTCACAAAATCTTTCATGATTCGTGAATTTTGATAAATCTTTGCCATTTCCGCACAGTATCCGATTCCCGCTGGACTTTCGGCATTTATTTCTACGAACTTAAAGTTATCAACCGTCATAAATGCATCAAAACGAGCCGTAGCTGACATCCTAATTACATTTGTCGGAATGGCTGCCAATTCAATTTCCCAGTCCTGCATACCTAATTCAGCCATAACCTCAGTAGTATTCATGTGATGACGTGCAATATCAAGCACTGCTTGCCTTATCAAATAAACTACATCTTGTATTTGGTTATATGCCTGTTCCGTTAAAAACGTCGGGCGCAAACTATGCGACAATGGACGTCCGCCAAACGTAGCTTTATACTCTTTTTGTTGAGCATAAAGCCATTCCATATCCTGATCAGCTTTTGCTAAATCATCAGTAATGAGCGAGTTGTAATAACGAATAGCTTCGTAAGCACCGTTGTTATACATATGGACCGAATACTTCGTTTTCTTTGTATTGAATAGGACGATTTTTTTGAAGAGCTTTTGATACGGCAAATTTCCCTAAGGCTTTTATCACCCATTCAAAATTTTCTTGCCCGACAGAGTGATAATCAGCATCCGGTGCCGGATTCATAAAATCAATGGCGTAAGGAACTCCATCACGTACCGCAAACTCGACTGTATTCATATCATAGCCCAAGGCTTTGCATAGAGCAAGTACATCTTTTTTGATACGAGTTTTCATTTTTGCTGAAATCGGCTCTTCAGGCACGTCCATATAGCGTAAATGATGCGGCGCAATAGGGTTGTATTTCATGATATGAACCTCTTTTCTGCCAATGCCATAACAACGATAATATTCTTCAAAATCGATGTTTTCCTGTAACATCATACAATCCTGACCAGATTCATTATACGCTTTGAAGAAACTTTCCGGATCCGTCACTTTTGTAACACCTCTCCAACCGCCGCCATCGTGCGGTTTCAAAAAAGCAGGAAATTTGATGTAATCGAAAATTGCATCCCAGTTTATTGGATACTTCAAATTGCGATAACTAGTACTTTGCGTATTAGTAGGATGCTCACGATGCGGTAAAATCACACTTCTTGGTACAGCAACTTCAACTTTTTCAGCTATGATATTATCGATGAATTTATCGTCAGCGCTCCACCAAAACGGATTGTTAATCACATAAGTCCCTGCCATAGCAGAGGCTTTTAAAAATGAGCGGTAAAACGGGACTTCATGCGAAATACGGTCGATTATAACTTCATATTCTTTCACCATATCCATACGAACGGAATCTAGTTGAACAAATTCCGCATGGACTTCTTTGTCTTTAAATTCTTCGTTGATATACGCTATTAAGGCTTCAGGAAAGGAATTCTCCATCCCTCTGATCACACCGATTTTTTTCATCTTTTATTCAATTAGGGGTTTAAACAATATGTTTCTTTATTTGCTCACGCCAAAAAGGCCAATCATGCCCGGTTCCATTTCCCCACAAATCTAATTGATGAGGAATATGTTTAGAGTTTAATAAATGGGAGAACTTTTCGTTGGCGTCCCAGCAAATATCATGAACTCCGGTAACTAAACGAATGTCCATGGTACGGATAGCATTTAAGTGATTCTCATCGTGCATATTTCGAACGTAATCAACCGGATTATTGAAATACACGTTATCATCATAAAACCCGTGTAAAAACGAGCGGATATCATACATACCACCCATCGCAATAATTTTTTTGAACTGATGAGGATGTTTCAAGCCAATGTTTATTGCATGATAAGCTCCGAAACTACATCCCGTAACTACTAAATAACGATTGTTGCTTAATCCGTATATAAAAGGAACTACTTCGTGAATGATGTACGCTTCGTATTGTCTGTGACGCATTATGCGTACATAGGGGTCAACGTTTTTATTATAAAAACTCTCGGAATCGACAGAATCAACACAAATTAGACGATTATGTCCGCTTTCAATCTGATAACGAAGCGCTTCAATCATCTTGAAGTCTTCCCACTCATAAAAACGCCCCATACTTGAAGGAAATACCAAAATGGGTGTTCCTGAATGACCAAATACAAGAAGCTCCATTTCTCGACCTAAGCTCGGACTCCACCACTTTTTAAATTCTCTATGCATAGTACTACCTTAATTGATGGTTTTAGGTAAAGTACATTTCGAACGGTGCGAATGCAAGAGTTCGAGAAAAAAAAGGTGTCAGGGTAAACTCAGAATTATTTTAATAACGTCATTTTTCTGAATGCCACCTTTTCACCTTGAGTTAATCTTAGTAAATAGACTCCACTAGCTAGGCCTGCTGCATCTAAATGAACAGTATGTGTCCCTATTTGTTCTACTTTATTTACTAATGTTGATACCTTTCTACCAAGTATATCAAATAACTCTAATTTAGTATGCCCAATTGCACTTAAATCATAAGTTATGGTTGTTGTTGGATTAAACGGATTAGGATAGTTTTGCTTAAGTGCAAACTCTTTTACAATATCCTGTGATTCATTTGACGTGAATGTTAGTGTACTGTTTTCAAATAAAACAAATTTATGAATATTGTTTAATGTGGTATTTGCATAAATATCTGGTTTCCCATCAGAATTAAAATCTTTGATTGTAAAATCCTTACAGAAATTTTCGTCTAAAATTTGAATGTCATAATTGGAATATCTTTCCATTATACTAGTTGAAGTAGAGTAAAATGAAAAAAGTTGATTTGCCATAAGTACCACATCCAATTTTTGATCACCATTCAAATCGGCATAATCAAATTTCACTTTTTCCAATGGATTAGAGTTCAGATAACTCGAATAAATTATGTTATCAGTGTCTAAAACATCCTTTGTTGACTTGTATATATTACTCCAATTATCTCCAGATTCATTTGTAAAAATTACGATTAACTCATAAGAATCATCAAAGTTTAAATCAAATAAATCATAACTAACAATTTTATTTGTGTTCTCAAACTCTGCAAGGATTACCGGAGAATTTAAATCAAATAACTTAGTTGTCGGCAAATAAATAAACGCTTGTAATGTATTCTCGAATGCATACACAATGTCCAAAAATCCATCGTTATTAATATCATGCAAACTATAATCGTGAAAATTTTGATTTACTTCAGTCTTAATTTGAATTGATTTCAAATATATAGAACTTCCCTCTCCAGCTAAATTAACCAAATACTTAATAGACAAATCTCCAAAACTAATAACATCATCAAATCCATCTTTATTTACATCTCCAGATATATATGAGATACGACTATTCTCCGAATCGAAATAGTTATTCGAATTTAAGTAAACATTATTAATTGACTCACTGGTATTATACATACTCAAAACGAGATACTGTCCATATTTACGTATTAAATCTGGATATGAATCATTATTGATATCAACAAAACCAAATGGGCTATACGTTGTTGGTAAACTTACATTTAACTGAGTTTGTGTAGAATTTAAAGTAAACAATTCATCACTTTGTAATTTGGCACCTAAATGCAGACTAGGAGTACCATATTTACCTTCGACTTTATAAAGCAAATCAAATAATCCATCATGATTTATGTCAATTACATGAAATATAAAATCATTATTTACACTCGCTGGGTTAATAACATTATTCATTTGCTTTACAAATATCGGCTCTGCACCAGTATGAATGGCTTCATAAGTCAATATAGGTCTTATTGCTTGTTTGTATAAATTATTATCCCTTTTAGATATAATTGTCAATTCTGAATTTGCATTATACTTTATCGGTACAAAACTAAATGAAGAATCAGTTGTCTTTTCAAATCCATTAGGCATATAGTCCATATGTAACAATAATGAATCATAGCTATTATTTAAGCTTACTTGAATTGCTTCAGATTGTTTATAAAAGACATTTCTCTTAGCAATAGGTTCGAATTGATTTAGAAACAATGATATAGTTTCTAATGTGTCAGAATTCTGTATGAAAAAAATTCGTCCATTACTCTTTTTTAATTGTGTTACATCAACATTCAAATTAAACGAATATTGAAAAATGAATCCGTCTACAGGCTGTACTTTTACTAAGTTTTTGTTATTGACTTCACCCTTTTTCTTGAACGAAATAGCTTCATTGTCTGAAACAATAGTAACTTCTGATTCTCCTAAATTTCTTCCGACAAAACTCAAATCAAACAACTCAACAACATTTATTAACTCGTTCAAGTTTTTTTCATTAACTATAATAGATTTAGATTTATTAATTACATCTTTACCTAACCTGTAATAGATATTATTATTATATCTAAAAATGACATCTTCAATATTATCTTGATCA
>SBGQ01000159.1 GCA_006226965.1 bacterium
TTCTAAACTCCGACATCCGACATCCGACATCCGACATCCGACATCCGACATCCGACATCCGACATCCGACATCCGACATCCGACATCCGACATCCTAAAAGTCGTACTTCAAGCCAATGGCAAAAGCGTTATTAAATCCGGTATCGAAGGGGATATAGGCAAAATCGAATTGAAATCCTTTTTGTTGAATTCCAATCCCGGCTGACCAAGATCTATTGCTTTCCGTTAAGAAACGAAATCCTGAGTTTAACGAAATTAATTCGGCAGCTTTAATGCGTAAACCAAGGAAAAGACTTTGGGAGTCTTGAACCAGATTCGCATCACTCATAGTTGAGTTTAATCGATCTAAATGGCGGTCTACTTTTTGCAAAAACTGAGTGTAATCTACTGTTGCGCTAATCATGACAGGAAAACTCCAATCTCCGGGAACTGTAACAGATGCAACATCGGCGTCGATTCCTGCACGGAGTTGTGTCGGTAACTTACTGGATTGTGCGTATAAAACATCCATTTCACCAATATGATTGACGGAGGCTCCCAATCGAATTTTGTCTTTCCAAACACTGCTGAAAACGCCAAACCCCAAAGCAAATCCACTGGCGCTATTTGTTACATACTGCTCACTCACGTAAGAAGCACTGGCACCTAAGCTGAACCAAGGCAATTCATAAGCATAACTCGCACCCAAAGCAATGTAGTCCACATTGGCGAGAGAAGGGTCGGGAGTTGGCGTAGACCGAACTTCTATATTTCCGATGCTGTTCGATAAAACGCCCAATGCTAAGCTGTGTTTTTGCTCTTTAAATAAAACAGAAAAAGTTGAAATCTCGGAATCGGTATACCATTTCACATAATTGGCACTAATACGATCGTATTTTACGCCTGCAATCGTAGCCGGATTTACCCACATATTTAACCCATCAGTAGGAATGGCAGTTGTTGCTTCGCCTAATGCCAGTTGTTCTGCACTTGAACCGATAGTAAGAAACTCAAGGCTTTGTGTATTCTGTGCTGATGCAACTTGTTGAGTCGCAAAAACAATAAAAAGCGCAAATAAAGCAGATGGAGTGTTTTTCAAAAATCTATTCACAAGTTTGAATATCAAAGGTTAAAACGGAATCCGATGGTGTGAATTAATGTGCCGACATTTGGTTCTGTCGTCAAACTATAATCAACACTGGGTGAGAATTTGTCGAGCGGAAGAAATAAACTAAATCCACCCGAGAAGGAATCATTCCCGCCAAATTCAACATCACGCTGAGCATATCCGAGTTGCACTCGTATACGGTCGTGAACCTGATACATCGCACCAAATTGTGCAGAGAAATACGTTGTACTTACACTTTTTCGTTCAACCTGACTAATAGGCGGAAAGAAGTCATTATCAATAGTTGTTATATACAATTCGCTTGTTTGAACTCTTGCTAATAGTTCACCGGAAAGAATCAATTTGCTATTTATGAAACGGCGAGATGCTCCTAATACAAATGTCATCGGGAAATAATTGTTTGTTTCGAGTTGATCTCTTCCGCCATATAACTCGTTTGAGTTCCAGTTATGCGTGAGTAGAATATCTCGTGCAACTAAAGAAATAAATGTTTCATCAGTAGCTTTGAATAAGATTCCAGCATCTACCCCAAAGGCAACAGAATTGGATAAATCGGGGTGATAATTTGAGATTAAAAATTTAATACTGGCACCGAAAGAAAAACGATTATTTGAACGAACACCAAATGAGGTTTGGATGAGGTAATCGTTTGTATTAAAATTTCCTGTAGGGTAGCCGGATAGGCTTCTTCCGTCAATGTTACTAACTCCGGCATTCATCACACTAAAGCTTATTCCACCCGACGGAGGTAGTTTAAAACTTCCCGAAACCGTATGCAGAGTTCTGTCAAATGATAAAACAGATGTGCCGAGGTCGAAATCTCGTTTAATAATAAATGCATTTAAGGCCGGATTGTAAAAACTTAGAGTTCCGATTTCCGGAACACTTGAAACCGCATTAGCCATGCTCATTCCACGGGCTCCAAAACCTAGGCGTAAAAAACTACCGGCAGCGCCGCCATTTTGTGCATTAGCCGAGAAAGGAAGAGTTGAAATAACGGCTGATATCAAGAATAAAAAGATGTTTTTCATGATTAATCCATTACTAAAATTTTGCCGTTAACTGTTTTCCCGTTTACTTCAACTGAATAAAAAACAACTCCATTTGCTACGATTCGCCCTTTGCCGTCTAGGCCGTTCCAAAGCGCTTCATATTGCCCTGTTCCGTTTAAGGTTCCGGTCAATTCAGTTATTTTTTGCATACTGAAATCGTAAAGATTCACTTTGATATCGCCCGTGGCTTGGTCAGAATCAAATACAATTCGTGAATATGTATGTCTTGAAATAGAGAATGGGTTTGGATAAGCGTACGTTTTTACTGTTTTTGTATCCGGTTCAAAATCGTTTCCGCCAGATAAGGGGAAATTTACCCTTACAATATCAAATGTTGAAAAATCGGTAGTTGTAATAAGTCCCTCAGATGAACCTATCCAAACTCTGTCAGAATTAGCTCCGACGCTGTAATAATTGGCATTATTACTTATTACCGCATTTGCAGAACGTATGGATTGGATTTGATTCCAACTTATACCGTCATCATTACTGATAAATATGCCGTTATCGCCAACTGCAATAATGTTGTTTTGATAGAAATCAATACTGTAAATGCGTTCACCGTCTAAGAAGGAATGAAATGTTTTACCTAAATCGTCGGTGTAGCTGATGGCGTATCGTTCACCTGTTCCTGCAACCCAGTTTGTACTCCAAATTCGATTGGTTCCCGGTTGTTGTTTTATGAAAATGATCCAATTTCCGGGTAGTGCGTGAGTAGAGGTTGTATTAAATGCTGAATGATACCAAATCACTTCAGACTTGTCTGCCGTCAGAGCATTGGGTGACCAGTTTAATCCACCTGCAGAACCGAACCAAACTCTGTTGGCATCATCAATAAATACAGAAAAGCCTAAAAAATTATTGTCGAGTCTAGGGTTGAATTCGAATGTGTATGTTTGTGTGGGCACTAAAGAATCCAAACGGGAAATAGGTAGAATTATTCGTTCAAAGGTTTGCCCGCCATTTAATGAACGTCGAATACCTGATGCCCAAGATGCCGTAAAAATGGCATCGCCTCGAATGGCAGCAGAATAGGGCGGAGATTGTTCAGGAACCGTTACAGGCAATTTTGTAAGGGTATTATTTCCATATTGATAGGTGTCATCACTCTGTAATTCAGTTTCGAAACGAATAAAAGAAAAAGTTGTGCCTCCGTCTATTGATAAGTAGTGTCCGTCAGCATAATCAACGTCTGAACCGTCTAGAGCTCTGGTATTTCCTAAACCTGCGAAAATGGTATCCTGAGCAACTGCCAAAGAATATACTCGTGCACCTTTAACGGTTATGGAGTCAATTCCATTTGGTAAAAACCAGTCGTTCGTAAAGCCAATGTTCCGTTGCAGTTGTGGCCCAATCCAAACGGTATCGCCAAAAACAGCTAGATTAGACACACTGTTTTGTGAAATGGATGCTTGGCTATGTGTTAAAGGGCCTATGAATTGTGCCTGTGTATTCACAGAAAACAGGAATAGAGTAAGGCTTAAAAGGGCTAATCTCATTGAACAATTCTTAATGTTTGGGTAAGCGTATTACTTTCGTTATTTGCGGTATCAACGGCTTTTATAACAATTGAAATTACGTCGGGATTATTTGCGCTACTTATAGTAAACGCAGTGGAATAGATAGTGTCGTTGGCGGTCTGGTCACCGGAGAATGTTCCTTCCGGAGTTGTAGTTATGCTTCCGTCATCATATAAATTAAATGTACCAAGGCTGCCTGTGGTTTCGCTAATAAGCTCCAAAAGTACTTTTTTGATGAAACGTTGAGCATCAGGGTGGGTTACTTCGGCTCCAATTAGAAACGTTACATTTCCACTAAGCGGAATTTTAACAGTATCAGGAGCGATAATTTGCACAACTGTAGCCGGTGGAATTGAAAAACCGACAATGGGTAATGAACGGCGAATAAAATTCGTCGGATTTCCGGCCGAAGTTTTTGCCGTTGCAATAATTACAGCATCTGTTGAAACGCCTGTATTTGTTATGAATTGCACAGAACCTGAATAAACGGGAAGAGAAGGGTTAGTCTGTATTAATGTGTCCGAAGCAACTACCGTGAATCCCAGTTTTTCGTATAAGCTAACAATCGGGTTTTGTCCCAATAAATCGGGGTCGCTTACTTCAACGGAAACTGAAAACGATACAATTGTATCTTTTACTACTTCAGCTTGTTTGAATGATAAGGTGTCTGATTCGAATTGAAGTGCCGTTAATATTTGTGATGAATCCTGAAAACCCGTTGTTTCAGGTATGGAATCACAGCTTGCTAAGGCAACTAAAACAAACCCGGCGATTGATGTAGATAAAAATTTTGAAATCATAAGCTAAAAATATAGGGGCTAACGTAGGAATAAAAGAAAAATGATATTAAAAAATAAAAAGCCCGACTCCATTTCCATGAAGCGGGCTTCTTGTGAACCTTTCGCAGCTTTGATTAAGCTATGAGGTTTAGTTTTGAGTTCCGTTTGCGATGTAAACAGGTTCGAATACTCGCGGTTTTTCTTTGCTTACATCTAACAAAGAACCTGTTTTGAGGTCGAATACCCAACCGTGAACGGCTAATTTGTTCTGTTTTACGGCTTCTTGTACAAAAGGAATACTCATAACATGCGATAATTGCTCTATCACATTTAATTCTACTAAGCGGTTAACACGAGCCGTTTCGTCTTGAATTTGTAATAATTCGGTTTCGTGACGTTTGGCAAGCTCACGAAGATCCTCAATCCAAGTATCAATCGTATCGTTAACCGGGCCGCCTAATGCTGCTTTAACGCCACCACAGTTATAATGTCCGCACACTACAATATTGGAAACATTCAAGAAATTAACAGCATAATCCAAGGCTGAATGAGCATTAAAGTCATTGTTGCGTAATTGATTAGCAATATTTCTGTGAACAAAAATATCACCTGCATCAAGGCCTGTAATGAGGTTTGGAACTACACGTGAATCAGAGCAACCAATCCAAAGTAAATCCGGTGTTTGTCCGTCAGCTAATCGATTAAAATACATCGGATCATGATGCAGTTTTTCGGCAATCCAAGCACGATTATGCTTTAAGGCTTCATTAATGGTATCATGTTCGTGGAAGTATTTTTTTGGAGAACTGGAGACTTTTTTATCTAAACTGTAAAGCTCAGGGATATTTTTTAGCGTCAGATTAATTTCTTTAAGCTCGGCTTGTGTTTTGAAGTCACTTATGAGCTCTACGATATCGTGATCAACGGCAATACTGTTTGTACCGTCAATCATTAAATCAGCACCTTGCTCGATATCTTCTAAAACGTGAGCCAAACTAGCTTTGTTTAAGAAACTCACATGTTCACTCAACTTTATTTGAATCATTTTAGTGCCTGACATCGGGTGAGCCGTTTCAATTTTAGAGAAAGGCAATTTGTAGTTAGACATTAAAATGAAATACGCGCCGACATTAAGACCGATAATAATTCCAATCAACAAATCGGTAAACAGAATCGCTAAAATTGTGACAATGAAAGGAATAAATTGGGAACGTCCTTGTCTCCATTGATCTTTGATTAAAGCCGGTTTTGCCAATTTATAACCGATGTGCAACAAAATAGCTGCTAATGCTGAAAGTGGAATCAAGTTGAGAATATTAGGAATAAGCGCCACAGCAACTAATAAAAACAAACCATGATAAACCGCTGCCATTTTCGATTTTGCACCAGAGTTTAAGTTGGCAGAGCTTCGAACAATTACAGCAGTCATCGGTAAGCCGCCTAATAATCCGGCAATCACGTTTCCAACACCTTGAGCTTTTAACTCTTGATTATTGGGAGTTCTTCTTTTTTCCGGGTCGAGTTTATCTACAGCTTCAATGGAAAGTAAGGTTTCTAAAGAGGCAATGATGGCAATAGTTACTGCAACTACATACACATCAAGATTTAATACAGCACTCCAATCAGGTGAAGCAAAAGCTGTTTTTAAATTTTCAGGGTTAAAAAGGTCTGGCAGACTTACAAACTGCTCAGCACCGATTAACCAGGCGGGATTGATTGCTCGTGCACCAATCGGAATCACAATAGAAACTATTACTGCAACTAAAGCTCCCGGAATTTTAGATAAGACAGCATTTTTTTTGATGAATTTGGTTTCCCATAGAATAATTAATCCTAAAGAAATAACGCCGACTGCTAAGGCTAATTCATTGATGTGAGTAAGGGCGTATAAGAATTTTGAGAAGGTGTTTGTGCCGTCTGCTTCATTAAATTCCATTGCTCCGAAAGCTTCGGAGTGTAAGCCAACAAAGTGTGGTAATTGTTTTAAAATCAGGATAATACCAATGGCTGCTAACATCCCTTTAATCACAGAAGAAGGGAAGTAGTGCCCAATAATTCCCGCGTTGATATAACCGGCTGCAATTTGTAAAACACCGGCAAGAACAACGGCTACTAAGAAAGCTTCAAAACTTCCAAGTGTGGCAATTGCATTCAGTACAATTACGGTTAATCCGGCAGCCGGACCACTCACACTCAAATGTGAGCCACTGAGTAAGCCGACTACGATTCCGCCGATAACTCCGGTTATAATTCCTGAAAATAGTGGAGCGCCGGAAGCAAGTGCAATCCCTAAACAAAGAGGAATAGCTACTAGAAATACAACAAGTCCGGCAGGAATATCATATTTCGCAAATTTTAAATGTTGGGTAAAGCTTTTAATCATAAGTGCATTGTTAGGGTCACAAGGTTTTATACGTTCCCATAATAACACACCGGAATTAAGCTGGTTTTAGAAGCGGATTAAAAACGGATTAGAAATTTTGTACTTGATTACATCCAATTCGAATCATTTCGAATTGGATTTCGAAAAGGGCGCTTGTTTAATTTTTAAAAGTAATTCATGGATTTAATCTCATCAAAAAATCGAAAGATTGCAGTTGTTTCATTTGCAATAACCGCTTGTTATTTAATCATTAATGCAGGTTTAAGTGGAGGATTGGTACAAACAATATCCTATTTAGGCTTAATTATAGTTTCTGTATTGATTACGGAGTTCTTATATAAAAGAAAAACGTTCACAGTTAGCCTATTTGAAATTAAAAACCCAAAAACAGAGTTGCAGATTGTGTTGTTGGGAATTGGTATTAGTTATGCTGCCTTTGTGACTCGTTTTTTATTAATCTCAGATTGGAATTCTTTACCGATTCTCTACAAACTCCCTTTTTTAGTTCTCATTTTACTGTTTGTTTATCCCGTTTTTTTTCTGATTTACTTCAAATTTGTGAAGAAATACAGTTTTCAAAACTTGGGCTTTTCGTTTAATCAAACATGGATAGGAGTTCCGGTTGTCGTTTTATTTGCCTTTATTGGCTTAACCTTTTTCCCCGAGAAACAGCAGTTTACATCAATTATTGAAGAAAGCGGATTTGCATCGTTAATTTATTTGGGTCTTTTTACAGCTGCTATACCTGAAGAATTCACTCGATTTTTATTTCAGACAAGATTAATCGCCAAAGGTATAAGTATCAGTATAGCTTGGTTAATTGTGGCTTTAGTGTGGACCTTCGGACATTTTCCAAATTTCTACTCACAATCAGATGCCTTATCAGCATTTCATAATTGTATGGCAATTTTACCTTTAGGATTCTTGTGGGGGTATTTAGTTCATCGTACTGGCAGTATTTTGCCAACCATACTTATTCATTCGCTTAACCTTTGGGGCATGCATCATATCTAGAGAAAGATTTTTTGAATCAGTGATGATATTAATTGAGGAAGCGATTCCAATGCACTAACTTTGGTGCACATTAAACCTATTGGAGTTAAATACGCATGGATATCCGCTCATTTACAAAGCAATTTGTGCAAGATGGGGTTCAATCCTCTAAAAGAGCCAACATTGAAAAACATATTCGGGTCATTTTTAGCCCGACAAAAATCGTTGAAAAGAATTTTAAACAGGTTTCTGAATTATATGGAGCCATTTACGGTGAACATTTTGAGTCAGTCGTAATTATTGAAGACAGCGAAGAACTCTTGAAAAAACGTCTTCCAATGGCTTCAAACGAATACTTTACAACACCTTTTGGCGATGTTCAGGTAAGTGATAAATACCGAAACGAATTTTGCGATGAGGAAGATGATTTATACATCGATGACGCCGGTTTTAATCAGGATATGAGTTTATTCCATCAGTTAATGATGTTGCAATCAACCATTGAAAACTTCGATGTGGTTAGTATTCAGATTTCAAAAGACGAGCGCCCCGCAATTGTTCGTGAATTAGCATATGTAATCTCAGAATTACACGATTTAAGAAATACATTATTTGTGTTTTGCTGCGATTTAAGTCCATCTGATATCGAGCAGTTTAACCGTATTCAATCGTACATCAACGAAAATGATAAATCTAATTTATTGAATAGCGTATTCTCTGATGAAAGTGCCATAAACGGAAGAGGTTCATTCACTTGCGGTATTTTTGTAACACTTAGCTGGGGTCTGGAATTAGAGTTTATTCGTTGCAACAGAGATTCAAAAGAAGAATCTTTACTCGCGGGAATTGCATATAATAAATTGTTTTAATGGCTAAATCGAATGTAATGATAATCGGTCCGGGTGCTTTAGGTAAGGCACTCGGATTTCTTTTTTTTCGGGATGAGTCCGTTCAGTTTTGGGGCCGAACATCACGAGTTATCCAAACTTCAAGCGGAAAAAAAGCCGAAGTTCATTGTATTCAGGACCAGCCGTTTTTTAAAGCCGTTCATCAGGCAAACGTAATTGTCATTTCTACGATTGATGCTGCCGTTAAAGAAATGGTTCAGAAAATTGAACCTTTTGTTCAGCCGGGACAGTTCATCATTCATGTTTCAGGTTCTTTAAACTCAGCGCTACTTTCACCTTTAGAGGAAAGAGGAGCGAAGATTGGTGTATTTCACCTATTGCAGACGTTTCATCAAGATTCGTATCAACATGAACAGATTTTTAGAAACGCTTCTGCAAGTTTTGTTGGTGATGAGTCGGTACTAAATTGGTTGAAACCCATCGCAGAGAAAGAGCAAATTTTTATAAAACGCTTAATCGATGAGCAGAAAAAACAATTACATATAGCTGCTGTTTTTGTATGTAATTTTCAACATGTTTTGTTTGATGCAGCTTTTAAAAGTACAGAATTGCCCGAGCAGGAAGTCGTACGTTTATTACAGCCACTTATCAATCAAACAATGGATTTTATGACACACGGCGGAGTAATGAAAAAACTTTCCGGCCCGGTAAAGCGGGGTGATTGGGATACCGTGAAAAATCATTTAAAAACGTTGCAAGACAAACCTTTACAACAAGATTTGTATCACGTTTTATCGCAGTATTTAAAAACCGCTTTGGAGCAGAAAGATGTCCGCTAACCGCGCCGATTATTTCGATCGTGTTCATGAAGTTGTTGCTCAAATTCCGTTCGGAAAAGTTACATCTTACGGCGCTATTGCACAGTTTTTAGGACTAAAAAGCGGCGCCAGAATGGTAGGCTGGGCTTGTAATACCGGAACTAGCGACCCGTTTAGCCCATTGCCTTTTCATCGGGTAGTAAACAGAATCGGTATGTTAAGCGGACGCCATCATTTTCCGGGAGATGTTATGCGGGAGCGTTTAGTTGATGAAGAAATCGAGTTTGTTGACGAGTTTCAGGTTAATATGAAAAAGCATTTTTGGGATCCGATGGAACACCTCGAAAGAATGTAAATACACACAATCTGTTCTTGTTCATTTCGTTCATCACATTTCATAAAAAGATTGCTTAGCCTATTTTTAACACATGAGAATGAAAACCTTACTGTTATTCGCCAGTCTGTTTATAGTGCCGATTTTTACACTGAAAGCACAAGACGTAATTCAACTAAAACCGGAAGAAGTTCAGTCGTTCATCAAACAAAAAACACAGAAAAAAGCTGTTCTGGTGAATTTGTGGGCAACTTGGTGCGGTCCTTGCATCGAAGAGTTTCCTGATATTGTCTTTCTCGCCAAGAAATATGAAAAAGACTTGGAAGTGGTGTTTATTTCAGGTGATTTTTTAGATGATATGGATCGCGTAAAAGAATTTCTAACCAATCAAAACGTGAAATTTACCACGTATATCAAAACAGGTTCGGAATCAGAATTTATTGAAGCCGTTCATTCGGAGTGGTCGGGTGCATTGCCATTTACGTTCATTTTGAAAAAAGGCGGAGAAGAAGTTGCTTATTGGGAAAACAAAGCCGAAATGAGTAAATTTGAACGCTATATCCAACAAGCCATTCAGCCAAAATAACAGGAGTACGAGTATGAGATTTATGGTACAAATGATTGTTTTATTGACCTTTTTTGTGATCCAATCAGCTTTTGCCCAAGTTAAAAGTGAATTAGCATTAGGTTCAGTTATGCCGATGGCTGATGTTAAACTGCAATCAGTTTCAGGCGATGAAATCAGCTTAAGTGATGTTAAACTCGAAAACGGAACACTCGTTGTGTTTTCCTGCAATACTTGTCCCTACGTAAAAGCCTGGGAATCCCGCTATCTGAAAGTGGCTGAACTGGCAAAAGAACAGAGCATTGGCATGATTGCTTTAAACCCGAATGAAGCCATGCGTTCAGATAAAGAATCCTTAGATGAAATGAAAAAAATTGCCATGACGATGAAATACACCTTCGCGTATGCGGTAGATAAAAATCATCTGTTGGCAGATGAATTCGGAGCCAC